>DASUOW010000158.1:0-14663 GCA_036276435.1 Gemmatimonadales bacterium | reverse complement strand
GTGAAGGCGCCGATCTTGACGGGGCGCGCACGATGCTCGTCCAGCAGCGTGGCGAGTGCGGCCGGGTCCACCAGTCCGCGCTCGTCGGGCGGGATCACGACCACGTCGGCGATCGTCTCGCACCAGGAGGTCTGGTTGGAGTGGTGCTCCATGTGCGTCACGAACACCACGGGCTTCTCGCGCTGCCCGAGGTCGATGTAGGGCCGCAGGCCCGGCGGCGCCTTGAGCCCCAGGATGCGCTGGAACTTGTTGATGGCACCGGTCATCCCCGTCCCGAACGTGAGGATGACGTCGTCGGGGCCGGCGTGCACGTGCGCCTTGAGGATGCGGTGCGCCTCGTGGTAGGCGAGGGTCATCGCGGTGCCGGTGGCGCTGGACTCGGAGTGGGTGTTGCCGACGAACGGGCCGAAGTCCTCGAGCAGCCGCTCCTCGATGGGCCGGTAGAGGCGCCCGCTGGCGGTCCAGTCGGCGTAGACGATGCGCTGGTCGCCGTAGGGCGACCGAAACGTCTGGTCCCAGCCGACGGTCTGGTGCCGGAAGGGCTCGAAGTGCTGCTGCAGGTCGTCCATCTCGGTCTCCACCCGCGGGATGATTGCCGAACATAAGCCCGATGCGCCCGGGAGAGTATCTTTTCCCCTTCACCCGGAGATACCCATGGGACTCGTCCTGGTCGCCCTCCTCGGGGCGGCGCTCGTCTACCTCGTCGTGACGTACAACGGCCTGGCGCGGCTGCGGCTGCTCGCCCGCAACGCCTACGCCGACATCGACGTGCAGCTGAAGCGCCGGCACGACCTGGTGCCGAACCTGGTGCAGGCGGTGCAGGGGCACGCGGGCTACGAGCGCGGCACGCTCGAGGCCGTCGTCGAGGCGCGCAACCGGGCCACCGCGGCACGCGGCCCCGCCGAGGCGGGCGAGGCGGAGCGGGCGCTCGCGGGCTCGGTGCGCCAGCTGCTGGCGGTGGCCGAGTCGTATCCGGACCTCAAGGCAGGGGGGAGCTTCCTGTCGCTGCAGCGCTCCCTCGTGGAGATCGAGGACCACATCCAGAACGCGCGCCGCTACTACAACGCCGTGGTGCGCGACCTGAACACGAAGGTCGCGCAGTTCCCCTCGAACCTCGTGGCCGGGCCGTTCGGCTTCGGGCCGCAGGAGTTCTTCGGGCTCACCAGCGAGGCGGAGGGTGCGGTGCCCCGGGTGGAGATGTGAGACGCCCGCTCGCGGGGGCAATCGCGCTGGCGCTGCTGGCGTCGACGCCGCTGTGGGCGCAGCGCTCGTACACCATCGAGCGCTTCGACGCCGGCATCGTCGTCAACCGGGACGCGAGCATCGACGTCACCGAGACGATCACGGTGAACTTCGTGGGCGCGTGGAACGGCGTGTACCGCTCCATCCCGGTGGACTACCGCTCGCCGCAGGGGTTCAACTGGACGCTCAGGCTCGAGCTGGTGTCGGCCACCGACGGCAGCGGCAACGTGCTGCGCACCGAGGCGTCGCGCGAGCGGCACTATCTCAAGTACAAGATGTGGATTCCCGGCGCGGAGGATGCCACGCGGGTGGTGATCCTCAAGTACCGGGCGAAGAACGGCCTCCGCTTCTTCGAGGACCACGACGAGCTCTACTGGAACGTCACCGGCGACGAGTGGGACGTGCCGCTCGGCGCCGTGTCGGCGCGCATCGAGCTGCCGGCTGGCGCCACCGGGCTCCGTGCCACGTCGTTCACCGGCTCGTACGGCGCCACGACGCAGGACGCCGCGGTGGACACGACCGGCAACGTGGTGCGCATCACGATGAACCGGCCGCTGGCCTACCGGGAGGGCGTCACGGCGGTGGTGGGGTGGGACAAGGGCGTGGTGCGCGCGCCGGGCACCGCGGAGCGCTTCTTCGCGGGCCTCGCCGACAACTGGGCCCTGCTGATCCCGCTGCCCGTGTTCTTCGGCATGCTGTCGCTGTGGCGGCGGCGGGGACGCGACCCGGACGAGCTGCCGGTGCAGGTGCGCTACGAGCCGCCCGAGGGGCTCACGCCCGCCGAAGTCGGGACGCTCGTGGACGAGCGGCCCGACATGCGGGACCTGACCGCCTCGGTGGTGGACCTCGCGGTGAAGGGCTACCTGCGCATCGAGGAGCAGGAGGAGAAGAAGCTCCTGGGGCTCGTGACCGATCGCGAGTACGTGTTCCACCGCGTGAGGGACCGGAGCGCGTGGGGCGAGCTCGCCGACCACGAGCGCCGGCTCATGCACGGCCTCTTCGAGGGCGACGCGCGGACGGCGAAGCTCGCCGACCTCCGGAACGAGTTCTATCGCCACCTGCCCGCCATCAAGGATGCGATCTTCGACCGGCTGATCGCGCACGGCCTCTATGCGTCGCGGCCGGACAAGGTGCGCAGCCGCTGGCTGGCCTTCGCCGCCGTGCTGGGCGTGGCGCCGATACCCATCGGCATCGTCCTGGCCGCGAAGTTCGGCGTCATGCCGCTGCCGTTCTTCATCGGCGGGCTGGTCAGCGCCGCGATCGTGGCGTTCTTCGGCTGGCACATGCCGGCGCGCACGCTGAAGGGTGCGCGCACGGCGGAGCAGGTGAAGGGGTTCGGCGAGTTCCTCGAGCGCGTCGAGAAGGACCGCTTCGAGCGAGTGGTCAAGACGCCCGAGATGTTCGAGCGCTTCCTTCCGTTCGCCATGGCGCTGCAGGTGGAGGAACGCTGGGCGCGCGCGTTCGAGGGCATCTACACCGAGCCGCCGACGTGGTACGTCGGCAACTACCACGGCACCTTCAACGCGGCGCGCTTCTCCTCGAGCCTGGGCGACCTCTCCTCGGCGGCCGGGACGACGATGTCGTCGATGCCGCGGTCGTCGGGCGGGTCGGGCTTCAGCGGCGGGTTCTCGGGCGGCGGCTTCGGGGGCGGGGGCGGCGGCGCGTTCTGATGCGCGAACGCGCCGCGGGGAGCGTCACGACGGCAGCGTGAAGAGCCCCTCCACCGACAGGTAGCGCTCGCCGGTGTCGTAGCAGAAGGTGAGGATCCGGGTGCCGTCGGGCAGCTCGGGAATCTTCTGCGCCACCGCCGCGAGCGACGCCCCCGACGACGGCCCTACGAAGATCCCCTCCTCCTTCGCGGCGCGCACCGCGAAGGCGAATGCATCCTCCTCCGTCACCTGGATGACCCCGTCGAGCACGTCCCGGTGCAGGTTGGCCGGCACGAAGCCCGCGCCGATGCCCTGCAGCTTGTGCGGGCTCGGCGTGCCGCCGCTGATGACCGGGCTCTTCGCCGGCTCCACGGCGAAGGTCCGGTGGCGTGGCCAGTGCTGCTTGAGCACGGCGGCGACGCCGGAAATGTGCCCGCCCGTCCCCACGCCCGTGATCGTGACGTCGAGGCCCTCGGGGAAGTCGCGCAGGATCTCCTGGGCCGTGGTGCGGCTGTGCACCTCGACATTGGCGGGGTTCTCGAACTGCTGCGGGATCCACGCCTTCGGCGTGGCCGCCGCGAGCTCGTGGGCACGCTCGATGGCGCCCTTCATCCCCTTCTCGCGCGGGGTGAGGTCGAACGTGGCGCCGTACGCCGCCATGATGCGGCGCCGTTCCACCGACATCGATTCCGGCATCACCAGCACGAGCGTGTAGCCCTTCACCGCGGCGGCGATGGCGAGGCCGATGCCCGTGTTGCCCGACGTGGGCTCGATGATGACGCTGCCGGGCCCGAGCACCCCGCGGCGCTCCGCGTCCTCGATCATGGCGAGGCCGATGCGGTCCTTGATGCTGCCGCCGGGGTTGGCGCGCTCGAGCTTCATCCACACCTCCACCCGCGAGGGGAAGAGGCGGTTGAGGCGCACGTGGGGCGTGTTGCCGATCGTGTCGAGAATCGAGGTGGCGCGCATGGGCCGCTCCGGGTGGCTGGCTAGATGTGGAACTCGAGCAGGGCATCGCGCTCGCCGCGCGAGCGCTCGGTGACGCCCTCGTGCGTGACGACCGACCCCGGGGGGACACTGTGCGTGAGCCAGACGTTGCCGCCGATCACGCTGCCCTCGCCGATGTACGTGTCGCCGCCCAGGATCGTGGCGTTGGCATAGATCACGACGTCGTCGCCCACCGTGGGGTGTCGCTTGAGGTGGGCGAGCTCCTTCTTCACGCTCGCCGCACCCAGCGTGACGCCTTGGTAGAGCTTCACCCGGTCGCCGATGACGGTGGTCTCGCCCACCACGACGCCGGTGCCGTGGTCGATGCTGAACGCGTGGCCGATCGTGGCGCCCGGATGCAGGTCGATGCCCGTCCCCTCGTGCGCCAGCTCGGTGACGAGCCGCGGCAGCAGCGGCACGCGCAGCCGCCACAGCCGGTTCGCGATGCGGTACATCCCCACCGCCCGGAAGCCGGGATAGGCGAGCATCACCTCGTCCACGCTGCGCGCCGCGGGGTCGCCAGCGTAGTGCGCCTCGGCGTCGAGCAGCAGCGAGGCGTGGATCACGGGCAGGCCGTCGAAGAAGGCGTCCGCCACCGCCGCCGCGTCGAGCGCCAAGGCGGGATCGGCGTACGCCACCTGCGCGACGAGGCTCGCGAGCAGCGCGTGGAGCTCGCGCGCGAGGGCCTCGAGGCCCTCGGCGTCCCGGTGCGACTCGGGGTCGAGCTGCGGGAAGAGCAGCGCCAGGGTGCCGTCGGCGAAGCGGCGCGCCCTCTCGCGCAGCCCGGTCGGCATCGCGCACGCCGCGCGGGCCCGCACGAGGCGCTCGCGGAAGCCGGGGGGAAGGGCGGTCGGGGACATCGAACCTCCGAGGGCGGGTGTCAAGGTCGGTGCGGACGTTCCTTCAGCACCCGGCGGAGGATCTTGCCGGCGGGCGACTTGGGGATCGCATCGATCACCTCCACCGCGCGCACGCGCTTGTAGCTCGCCACCCGCTCGGCGACGTAGTGCAGCAGCGCGTCGGTGGCGACCTCGCCCTTCAGCACCACGAACGCCTTCGGCACCTCGCCGGCGTCGTCGTGCGGCACGCCGATCACGGCGGCGTCGGCGACGCACGGATGCGAGAGCAGCACCGCCTCGAGCTCCGCCGGGGGCACCTGGTAGCCCTTGTACTTGATGAGCTCCTTGAGCCGGTCCACGATGGCGAAGTAGCCCTCCGCGTCGACGCGCCCGATGTCGCCGGTGTGCAGCCAGCCGTCGGCGTCGAGGGTGGCGGCGGTGGCGTCGGGGTTGTTCAGGTAGCCCTGCATGACCTGCGGCCCGCGCACGTGCACCTCACCGTCGGCGCCGGGCCCGAGCACCTCGCCGGTGGCGACGTCGACGATGCGCGCCTCGGTGTTCGGCACGAGCACGCCGACCGATCCCGGCCGCGCGGCGCCGGGCGCATCGGGCGTGGCGTGGGTGACGGGGCTCGCCTCGGTCATGCCGTAGCCCTGGATGACGTCGCAGCCGATGCGCGCGCGGCACTCCAGCTCGAGTGCCGCATCGAGCGGGGCCGCGCCGGAGAACACCACGCACAGCGCCGACAGGTCGTGGCGAGCCACGGCGGGATGCTTGGCGAGCAGCACGATGGCCGGCGGCGCCAGGAAGGCCCGCGTGATGCGATGCCGTTCCATGAGCGCCAGGAAGGGCTCGAGCTCGAAGCGCGGCATCGTGACGACGGTGGCGCCCACGTGCAGCCCGAGCGTCAGCACCACCACCATGCCGTAGATGTGGAAGAAGGGCAGCACCGCCACGATGCGGTCGCGGTCGTCGATGTGCTGGGTGGCGAGCGTCTGCACCACGTTCGCCGCGAGGTTGCGGTGCGTGAGCATGACGCCCTTGGGCAGGCCGGTGGTGCCGCTCGAGTAGGGCAGCACGGCGAGCGTCGCCGCCGGGTCGATGGCGAGCGGCGGCAGCGACGCGCCGGGCGCGAGCAGCGCCGCGAACGGCAGGCCCTCATCGGCGTGGTCGAGCACGAACACCTCCGCCACGCCGGCCGCGCGTGCCGCCGGCAGCGCGCGATCGAGGAATGCCCTGATGGTCACGAGCCGGGTGGCCGCGGCGTCCTGCAGCTGCACCGCGATGTCGTGCTCGGTGGCGAGCGGCGAGAGCGTGGTCACCACGCCGCCGGCCCGCAGCGTGCCGAAGAAGGCGAGGGCGAACTCCGGCACGTTGGGCAGGAAGAGCGCCACCACCTGCCCCGGGCGGAGGCCCCGCTGCGCCAGGTTGGCGCCGACGCGCTCGATGCCGGCGGCGAGCGCGGCGTACGTGATGGTGCGCCCGCTCGGGCCGTCGACCAGCGCCGGCTTCTCGCCCAGCTCGGCGGCGCGGCGGAGGGCGAAGGCATGCAGCGGCTCCGCCGGCAGGGGCACGTCGGGGAATGGGCTCCGGAAGACCATGTCGCCCTCAGCGCGGCCAGAGCCAGCCGAAGACCCCGCCGGTGAAGAGGCCGTACAGCAGCCCGTCGAACACCTCCTTCGCGGCGATGGACCACGGCTTTCCCATCCATATCGATGCCGGCAGCTGGCCGAACGAGTACGCGAGCCAGGCCGTGGTGCCCACCACCTGAAACACCTTGAGGTAGCCCGTGCCGCGCGGCAGGGTCGAGGACGCCACGTACGCCACCAGGGCCGACACGACGAGCGCGTAGACGAACCAGATGCCGAGCGCCTTGCCCATGCCCACCTCGCCGGACGGCTTGATGGTGAGCACCGCCACCGGACCCTCCACGATCTTCTGCTGGTACTCCGCCGACTTCATCTCCCCCATGCTGCCGGCGTAGGGAATGACGTACTGCCTGGTGGTGGGATTCGCGCGCCGGATCGCCGCGCGCACGCCGTCCTCGTCGGGCAGCTTCGTGTAGTCCGACGCGTGATAGCCGAGCACCATGTGGATCAGGCTGCTGAGGGCGAACACCAGGACGGCGGAGAGCACGATCGGAAGCACGAGGGCACCGAGGGAGACCACTGGCCGCTCCTGAGATGGGGTGAGGTAAGGTGCCTCGAACGCCCGCGACGCGCGAGGGGTATGAGGAGATCCGGCCTCTCCGGATATCAGGCGACCGCATGCCCGGCCACGTCGGCCGGCAGCAACCATACACGACACGCACCGCTTCAAGGAGCGCGAGCCATGAATGCTCGAGACAAGACCATGGACCAGCAGCGCGACCGGAACACCGTCATCGGGCTCTTCCAGGACGTACCCGATGCGCGGCGCGCCATCGACCGGTTGAAGGACTATGGATTCCCCGACGAGAAGATCGGCGTCGCCATGCGCGACCGGACGCAGCAGGAGGAGATGCGCGCGGACACGGGCACGAAGGCCGTGCAGGGTGCGGCGTCGGGCGCCGTCGGCGGCGGCCTGGTCGGGGGCGTGATCGGGCTCCTGGCCGGCGTGGGCGCGATCGCCATCCCGGGCATCGGCCCGATCATCGCCGGCGGCGTGCTGGGCTCGACGCTCGCGGGCGCCGGCATCGGCGCGACGGCGGGCGGCATCGGCGGGGCCCTGATCGGCATGGGGCTGCGCGAGGACGAGGCGAAGCACTTCGAGAACGCGCTCAAGGGCGGCGGCGTGCTCGTGGCGGTCGAGGCCGGCCCGCAGGCGACGGAGGCCCGGCGGATCCTGCTCGACGCCGGCGCGGACCTGGGCCCCGGCCAGGACCTGGCACAGGGGCGGGCGACCGCGGCCGAGCGCGACATGAGCGACACCGACCTCGGCACGCGGCGCGGCTCGCTGGCCACCGAGGTGGAGTCGTCGTTCTCCGAGGGTGCGGCGATGTCGCGCGCCGAGCGGATGGAGGACCAGGAGCGGCGGATGCGCGGGTCGTCGTCGGACGGCGACGTGACGGGGGACGAGGAACTGCTCGCCTCCGAACCGTGGCGCGGGCACGAGCGGCGCTATCACGCCGACCCGAACTACTCGGGGCCGGAACGGCGCGTCGCGTACCGGTAGGCTCGCCTCACCCCAGCACGACGGGCCCGGTGCCGATGCACCGGGCCCGTCGTGGGGTATTCACCATCTCACCCTGTCTGGAGGCTGGACATGCTCGGCATGATCATCATCGGGTTGATCGCAGGCATCCTCGCCAAGCTGATCATGCCCGGGAGGGACCCCGGCGGCTTCATCGTGACCATCCTGCTGGGCATCGCGGGCGCGTGGCTCGCCGGCGTGCTCGGGCGCTCGATGGGCTGGTACGAGCCGGGGGAGGGCGCCGGGCTCATCGGCTCCACCGTCGGCGCGCTGCTCATCCTGTTCATCTACAACCGCCTCGTGGCGCGCCGGACGACTACGACGGTGTAGCGGCGAGCCGCTCCGCGAAGCGCCCGACGGCGTCCCAGTCGGTGTAGTCCCAGTCGCGCGAGGTGTCCGTGGAGCGGCCCACCGAGCGGTTGATCATCTTGAGCAGGAAGCGGGTGACGAACCCGTAGCGCGTGAAGGCGACTTCCCCCGCGACGATCTCCACGTCGCGGGGCCGCCAGCCCGAGGCTGCGAGGAACTTGTCCACGTAGCCGCGGGCCGTGGTCATGCCCTTGCCGGTGGCATCGGGGCCCGCCGAGCCGCAGACGGAGATGAAGGTCGACGGCATGGCGTTCAGGGCGGCCACATGCCGGCCGACGAACTCGATGGCGGGCTTCGGATACTTCCCGAAATAGACCGGCGCCGCCACCACCGCGTGGTCGAACCCCTCGAGCGAGAAGCCGGTGGGCAGCGCCTCGACCTGGTGCGTCGTCACCTGGTGGCCGGCCCGCGCGAGCACCGTCTCCACCGCGCGCACGATGCGCTCGGTCTGGCCGTGCATCGTGGCGTAGACGACGACGTAGCGCGCCATGTCCCCTCCCGTCTCGAGTGATCTTCGTGGCGAGCACGAAGATCGACGGGACGTTTGCGGGGGGCAACCCTTCCGCCGCGCCATCCATCGAAGGGGGGACTGCCGGCCTAGCTCCGACAACCGATGGTTGCCGTGGCGGAAACGACTAGCCTTCACGGGAGGGAATCGGAGGTCCTGCGGGAAAGAGGTGTGACTCATGCGTGCTTCCGTTCGGACGATGCGCGCGACGCACCGTGCAGTTCCGGGTTGTCTGGCCGCGGTCCTCGTAGTGGCCTGTGCGGTCTCGCAGCAGCAGGAAGTCCAGCTTGGAGCGAGCACGGCGGCGCAGGTGAGCGCCGAGTTGCCGCTCATCCGCGATGACGCCGTGGTGCGCTACATCAGCGCACTCGGCACCCAGCTCTCCCAGGTCACCGACACCCGCGACCTCGCCTGGCACTTCACCGTCGTCGACAGCAAGGAAGTCAACGCGTTCGCGCTGCCGGGTGGCTGGATCTACGTCAATCGCGGCCTCATCGAGCGCGCCGGCAGCATGAGCGAGCTGGCGGGCGTCATGGCCCACGAGATCGGGCATGTCACCCGGCGTCACTCGGTGGAGCAGATGCAGCAGGCCCAGGGCGCCGACGGCGGCCTGGTGCTGCTCTGCACGCTCACGAAGGTGTGCGAGGGCGGGGCGGGTCAGGCCGCGATCGGCATCGGCGGGACGGCGCTGTTCGCGAGGTTCAGTCGCAGCGACGAGGCCGAAGCCGATGCCG
This sequence comes from Gemmatimonadales bacterium, assembly GCA_036276435.1. Taxonomy (GTDB): domain Bacteria; phylum Gemmatimonadota; class Gemmatimonadetes; order Gemmatimonadales; family GWC2-71-9; genus JAGGAG01. The sequence continues at coordinate 5,164 of DASUOW010000158.1, read as the reverse complement.
AGGCGGTGGCGACCACGGTCAAGGCGGGCATCTCGCCGTACGGCATTCCGTCGATGTTCCGGGTCCTGCTGGCGGAGCGCAAGACCAACCCCGGCGCCCTGGACGCGTTCTTCGCGAGCCACCCGCTGGAAGAGGACCGCATCGCGCACACCGAGGCCCAGATCGCGACATATCCCGCCAGTCAGCTCCAGCGACTGTCGAAGGACACGCCCGCATTCCAGACGTTCCGTCGCCGGCTGCTTGCCATGCCGCCGTCCCCGGCACCGAAGAAGGCGCCTGCAGGCACGGCGCAACGTACGTCAACCGAGAACGGGGGACCGCACCAATGACATCACGCTCCAACGGCCGAATGCTGGCCATCGCGCTGGTCCTTGCGGCGGCCTGCTCCAAGGGTGCGGCGACGCCCGCGCTCCCCGGAACCGGCGACGCGCCGAAGGTCCCCGCGGGCGCTGCGAAGGCTCCGGCGGCGCCCGGCAAGGTCTCCCTCGCCGTGGGGTCGCGGATCGACGCCACGATGAACGCCACCATCAGCTCGCGTCAGGCCCACGCCGGGGACGCCTTCACGGCCAGCGTGGTGCGGGACGTCAAGAACGCCGGTGGCTCGGTGGTGATTCCGACCGGCTCCACGGTGCACGGGGTCATCCGCGAGGTGAGCCCGGCGCCCAACACGAAGTCGACCGGCACGCTCACCCTCGCGGTCACCAGCGTCACCGTGCGCGGGCAGAGCTATGACCTCGATGCCTCGATCGATGCGCTGAAGACGATCAGCGAGGGCCGTGGAGTCGAGGTCGTCGATGTCGGCCGGGTGGCGGGCGGCGCAGCGGCCGGGGCGGTACTGGGCCAGGTCATCGCCAAGAACACGACGGGCACCATCGTCGGTGGCGTGGTGGGCGGAGCCACCGGGGCCGCGGTCTCCGTCATCATGAAGGACATGGACATCGTGCTGCCGGCGGGAGCGCACCTGCTGCTGACCCTGCAGGACCGACTCTCGGTCGCGGCCAGGTAGTCAACGCCAGGGAGGCAGTATGCTGTGGACGATTGCGATGATACTGATCGTGATGTGGTTGCTCGGAATGGTCAGCTCGTACACCATGGGCGGGCTGATCCACGTGCTGCTGGTGATCGCGGTGGTGGTGGTCCTGCTGCGGGTGATCCAGGGGCGCAAGGTCTTGTAGCTGCCGCGACGGGCCCGGTGCCGATGCACCGGGCCCGTCGCGGGATACTCAGCATCGCATCCTGTCGCCGCCGGCCATCAGCCCGGTGGCGACGGCACCTCGGCGGGACTCAGCAGTTCGATGAGGCGGCGTGCGGCCAGGCCGGCGGACTGGGGATTCTGCCCGGTCACGAGCTGGCCGTCGGTGACGACGTGCTCGGCCCAGTCGCGGCCCTTGCTGTACTGCGCGCCGAGGGACACGAGCCGGTCCTGCAGCAGGAAGGGCACCAGCTTCGCGAGCCCGACCGCCTCCTCCTCCGTGTTGGCGAACCCCGTCACGTGCCGGTTGGCCAGCACCGACGCGCCGTCGGCGCGCCTGGCGGGCACGAACGCCGCCGGGCCGTGACACACCGCGCCGACGGGCTTGTTGGCCTCGAGGAAGGCCGAGACGAGGGCGGCGCTCGCCTCGTCCTGGGCGAGGTCCCACATCGGGCCGTGACCGCCGGGATAGAAGACGGCGTCGAAGTCGTGCACCGAGACCTCGCGCAGTGGAAGCGCATCCTCGAGCAGGTGGCGATGCGCGCCATCGGACTGGAAGCGGCGGGTGGTGTCGGAGAGCGCGTCCTCGGCGAGACTCGCGGGATCGATGGGCACGGCGCCGCCCTCCGGTGACGCGATCGTCACCTCGTGGCCGGCGTCGAGGAACTCGTAGAGCGGGGTGGTGAACTCCTCCAGCCAGATCCCGGTGGGCCGGTTGCTGTCGCCCATCTGGGTGGCGGAGGTGACGACGATCAGGATCCGGGCCATGGTGCACTCCTGCGCTGGCGGGTCCCCGGGTGATACCCGCGAGCGACCGATCGGCTACGGCGCCACGTCGTGGAAGACGACCTTGCCGGGGCGCTCCATCGCGGTGCGCAGCGTCCACGAGGTCTCGAACAGCAGCACGGGCGCTCCCTTCGAGTCGAACACGCGCTGCACGCCGGTCCGGCGGGCGAGCTGGTCGATCTCCTCCTCGGGACCGGTCACCCAGCGCGGGTGGCCGTACTTGAGCGGCTCGAGCCGGCAGGGCGCGCTGTACTCGTTCTCGAGGCGGAACTGCATCACGTCGAACTGCAGCATGCCCACCGCGCCGACGATCGGCGCCTGGCCGGTGCCGTCCTCGCCGTAGAAGACCTGCGCCGCGCCCTCCTCCGAAAGCTGCCGGAGGCCGGTGTCGAGCTGCTTGCGTCGCAGCGGATCCGCGGGGAGCACGCGCGCGAAATGCTCGGGCGGGAAGCGCGGGATGTCCTGGAAGGCGAGGGTGCGCGACTCGCTGAGGGTGTCGCCGATGCGCAGCATGCCGCGGTCGATGATGCCCACCACGTCGCCCGGCCACGCCTCCTCCACCTGGGTGCGCTCGCGCGCCATGAACTGCTGCGGCGCGGCGAGCCGGACCTCCTTGCCGCTGCGCACGTGCTTCACCGACATCCCGCCCTCGTAGTGGCCCGAGCAGATGCGCACGAACGCGATGCGGTCGCGGTGCCGCGGGTCCATGTTCGCCTGGATCTTGAACACGAAGGCGGTGAGGTCGGGCGCGAGCGGTGAGACGGGCCCGAGCGTCGAGGCGCGCTCGGTGGGGGCCGGGGCGAGGTGGAGGAACTCCTCGAGGAACGGCTCGACGCCGAAGTTGCTGAGCGCGCTGCCGAAATACACCGGGGTGAGCTCGCCGGCGAGGAGCGCCTCGTGCGAGAAGGCGTGGCCGGCCTCGTCGAGCAGCGACACCGACTCGAGCAGGTGGCGCAGGTTCTCCTCGCCGAGGAGCTCCTCGAGGCCGGGCGCGTCGATGTGGACGCGGCGGGTCTCGACGCGGCTCGCGCCGTGGTCCTCGTTGCGCGCGAAGAGCAGCACGTCCTTCCGCTGGCGGTCGTAGACGCCCACGAAGCCGCCGTCGCGGAAGACCGGCCACGTCATCGGATAGCAGCCGATGCCGAGGTCGGCCTCGACGTCGGAGATGAGGCGGAGCGGGTCCTCGCCGGCGCGGTCGCACTTGTTGACGAAGGTGAAGATCGGCATGCGCCGCCGCCGGCAGACCTGGAACAGCTGCCGGGTGCGCTCCTCGACGCCCTTGCGGTTGTCGAGCAGCATCACGGCGCTGTCGGCCGCGACGAGGGTGCGGTAGGTGTCCTCGGAGAAGTCCTGGTGCCCGGGGGTGTCGAGCAGGTTCACCTTGAAGCCCTGGTACTCGAACTGCAGCACGCTCGAGGTCACCGAGATGCCGCGCTGCTTCTCGAGCTCCATCCAGTCCGACGAGGCGTGCCGGTCGGCGCGACGCGCCTTCACGGTGCCCGCGAGGTGGATGGCGCCGCCGTAGAGCAGCAGCTTCTCCGTGAGCGTGGTCTTGCCGGCGTCGGGGTGGCTGATGATGGCGAACGTGCGACGCGCCCGCACCTCCTCCTCGAGGCGATGCGTGTCGGTCGTCGGTCCCGGTGTCGGTGCGCTCATGGCTCCCCTCTAGGAGGGAGCGAGTCTAACGGGCCGCGCGGGGCGACTCAATGGCGGCCGGGGAGGGCCTCTCAGGGTCGCGCGGGGTTGCGTTCGAGCGCGACGACCGCCGCGCGCTGGAGCGCCCGGACCCGCGGCTCGGGGAGCGAGGAGCCGGGAATCGTGGACGGCAGTGACAGCGGGTCGATGCCGCGCACCCGGGCGAGCAGCACCACGGCGGCGAGGTAGCTGCCCTCGAGCGACGGATGGAAGTCGTCGGGGCCGTAGAGCGGGGCCGCGGGATCGGCCTCGAACGCCGCCACCCATGCATCGCCCGCCGGCGCGAAGATGCCATTCACGAGGGCGGCGGCGTCGCGGTAGTTCCGGAGCACCCCGGGGAAGTCCGCAGCGCGCGACCGCTGCGGCCAGACCATGTAGAGCACGGGCTCCGCGCCGGCGGCGCGCACCACCGGGTCGAATCTCCGCATCCCGTCCCGCAGCCAGACCGCGCCCTCCTCCTGCGACGACGGGCCCTGCTGCAGCACCACGTGCGTCCAGCGTTTCGTGCGCAACTCGTCGAGCGCCGTGCCGTCCTCCCAGTGATCCAGGATGGCGTAGTTGGGCCTGGCCACCATGACCGCGGCGATCTCGGAGTCGCCGGCGCTCCGTGCGACCCGCACCATCAGGTCCGGCAATTCGTTGAAGGCGGTGAGCGAGTTGCCGATGAACAGGACCTGGGCCGGCGGCGGCGGATCCTGCGACTCCGCTCGGCAGGCGGCCAGGCCGGCGAGCAGCAGGATCGTCCCGTAGAGTCTGTGACGGGGCATCGGAATGACGGTCTCGGGGCTGGGTTATGCCATCCTACGGATATCCACGCCCGTGAGTGTCAGCGTGGCGGCACCGGGCGTTCCGACTACCTTGGGACGTGATCCGGAAACGAAGATGGTGGGTCTGGCTGATCGCGGCGGTGCTCGTGGCCTTCGCGGTGAAGTTCGCTGCGCGCTTCCCGTGGGCCGAGACGGGTCGCGTGCTGGCGGGCGCGAGCGTGCCCCTCCTGCTGCTCGCGACGGCCGTCAACCTCGTCTCGCTGGTGGCGAAGGCCGGCGGGTGGCACCTGCTGCTGCGCCGGGATGGCGTGCCGCGCTGGCGCACGTCGCTCGACGCGACGGTGATCGGCGCCGCGGTGAACAGCGTCGGCGTGGCGGCGAGCGGCGACGCGGCGCGCGTGCACGTCGTGGTGCAGCGCGATGGGGTGGGGCTGGGGGCGGCGGTGGCGTCGATCGTGTGGTCGCGCGTGGTGGAGGGCGTGGGGCTCGCCGTGATGCTCGTCGTCGGCGCGGCGCTGCTCCCGTTGCCGGCGTGGGTACGGCCCATCCAGGGCGGGCTGCTCGCGGCGGTGGTGGCGCTGACGGTGCTCACCGCCACCGGTTCGTGGGCGGCGCTCGCGCGGCGCCTGCCGGAGCGAGTGCGGCCGCTGCTGTCCCGTGTCGCGGCCACGGCGCCGCGCGAGCGGATCGTGCCCGTCCTCGCGCTCGCCCTGGCGAACTGGCT
>DASUOW010000157.1:0-5092 GCA_036276435.1 Gemmatimonadales bacterium | reverse complement strand
TCTCGGCGGGCACGGTGGAGCTCCGCGGCTGGGTGACGTCGCGCGCGCTCCGCACCCTCGCCCTCCGCGCCGTGCGCGAGACGCCCTCGGTGGACCGGGTGATCAACAACCTCCTCGTCCACGGCGAGGACGACCTCGGCGTGAGCACCAGCGCCGACGACCTCAACGAACACTCCGCATGAGCGACGCCTTCGCGGCCCAGTACGACCCGGCGGCCATCGAGGCCACGCTCTACGCGGCGTGGCGCGATGCCGGCCTGTTCCACGCTCGCGCCGATGGCGCCGTGGACCCGTACGTCGTGATGATGCCGCCGCCCAACGTCACCTCGGTGCTGCACGTGGGCCACGGCCTCAACAACACCGTGCAGGACGTGCTGGTGCGCTTCGAGCGCATGCGCGGCCGCACCGCGCTCTGGCTCCCCGGCACCGACCACGCCGGCATCGCCACGCAGAACGTGGTGGAGCGCGCGCTCGCCAAGGCGGGGCACACCCGGTTCGACCTGGGCCGCGAGGCGTTCGTCGAGAAGGTGTGGGAGCACGTGAAGGCCACGGGCGGCAGCATCCTCGGGCAGCTCGCCGCCATCGGCGCGAGCTGCGACTGGGACCGCACCTACTTCACGCTGGACCCGGGCCTCTCGACCGCCGTGCGCGAGGTGTTCGTGCGGCTGCACGAGAAGGGGCTGATCTACCGCGGCCACTACATCATCAACTGGTGCCCGCGCTGCCTGACCGCGCTCTCCAACGAGGAGGCGGAGAAGGAGGAGGTGCGCGGCCACATCTGGCACCTGCGCTACCCACTCGCCGACGGCTCCGGCCACGTCACCGTGGCCACCACCCGCCCCGAGACGATGCTGGGCGACACCGCGGTGGCCGTGCACCCGAAGGACAAGCGCTACCGCAAGCTCATCGGCCGCAAGCTGCGGCTGCCGCTGGTGGACCGCGAAGTGGTGATCGTGGCGGACGACGCCATCGACCCCGCCTTCGGCACCGGCGCCGTGAAGGTGACGCCTGCGCACGATCCCACCGACTTCGAGATCGGCAAGCGCCACGGCCTGATGAGCATCGACGTGATGACGCCCGAGGCCCGCATGGCGGCGACGGTGCCGGAGGCGTTCCAGGGACTCGACCGCTTCGAGGCGCGGAAGCTCGTGGTGCGGCGGTTCGAGGAACTGGGCCTGCTGGAGAAGGTCGAGGACCACGCGCACGCCGTGGGGCACTGCTACCGCTGCCACACCATCGTGGAGCCGCGCCTCTCGGAGCAGTGGTTCGTCAAGATGGCGCCGCTCGCGAAGCCCGCGCTGCAGGCGTACCGCGACGGCCGGCTGCGCTTCATCCCCGAGCACCGCGGCGAGGAGTATGCCCAGTGGATGGAGAACATCCGCGACTGGTGCATCTCCCGGCAGCTGTGGTGGGGCCACCGGATCCCGGTGTGGTACTGCGACGGGTGCGGCAAGACGCACGTGAGCCGCACCGATCTCGTCACCTGCCAGTGCGGCGCGCCGCTGCGGCAGGACGAGGACGTGCTCGACACCTGGTTCTCGTCCTGGCTGGTGCCGTTCTCCAGTCTGGGCTGGCCCGAGCAGACGAAGGACCTCGCCGCGTTCTATCCGGGCACCGTGCTCGTGACCGCGCCGGAGATCCTGTTCTTCTGGGTGGCGCGCATGGTGATGGCGGGCTGCGAGTTCATGGGCGACATCCCCTTCTCCACCGTGTACCTGCACGGCACCGTGCGCGACACGCAGCACCGCAAGATGTCCAAGTCGCTGGGCAACGGCATCGACCCGCTCGGCGTGGTGCAGCAGTACGGCGCCGACGCCCTGCGCTACACGCTCGTGGCCGGCATGTCGGTGGGTACCGACGTGATCCTGGACCCGAACAACATCGAGGGCACCTTCGCGGCGGGCCGCAACTTCGCCAACAAGCTGTGGAACGCGGGCCGCTTCATCCTCACCAACCTCGAGGGGCCCACCCGGCCGCTCGCGGGCGGCCCGAGCGCGCTGCGCGACGACGAGCTGACGCTCGCCGACCGCTGGATCATCGCGCGCTGCGACGCCACCGTGCGCGAGGCCACCGAGGCGTACGAGCGGTTCCGCCTCAACGATGCCGCGGCCGCCGTCTATCGATTCCTCTGGAGCGATCTCGCCGACTGGTACATCGAGCTGATCAAGCCGCGGCTGTACGGCGAGGCGCCGGGCGGGGACGTGGCGCGCGCCGTGGCGCTCAAGACTTTCGACGTGGCGCTCCGGCTGCTGCACCCGATCATGCCGTTCGTCACCGAGGCGCTGTGGCAGCGCATTCCCGGCAAGCCCGACGGCGCGTGGCTGCCGAGCGCCGGCTGGCCGCGGCCGGACGGCCGGGCGGCGTCTCCCGAGGCGCTGCGGAAGTTCGGGCTGGTGCAGGAGCTCGTCGGCGCGGTGCGCACCATCCGCGCGGAGTACGACGTGCAGCCGGGCAAGGCGGTGCGCGTGGCGGTGCAGCACCCGGGCGCCGAGGCGGCGGCCGCATTCCGCGACGAGGCGGCCACCATCCGCCGCCTCGCGAAGGTCTCGGAGCTCATCTGGGGCGAGAGCGGCGAGTCGGTGGGGGGCTACGCCGTGCTCGGCGACGGCACCGGCGTCTTCGTCCCGCTCGGCGATGCGATCGACGTGGCCCGCGAATGCGGGCGGCTCGGCGCCGAGATCGCGCGCCTGCAGCAGCTCGTGGCGAGCCAGGAGAAGAAGCTCTCCAACGAGCAGTTCGTGTCCCGCGCCCCCGCCGACGTGGTGGGCAAGGAACGCGAGAAGCTCGCGACGTGGCGCGACCAGGTGACGACGCTGCAGGAGAAGCGGGGGCGGCTGGGGTGCTGAGCGGCCGCGCGGCCGCCGTCGCCGCCTGCGTCGTCGCGGCGGCGTGCGCCCGCATCGAGCCGCCCCCCGGCGGCCCGCCCGATCGGCTGGCGCCGACGCTCGCGTCGACGCGGCCGGACTCCATGCGCATCCTGCCGGACTTCGACGGCACCGTGGACTTCGTGTTCAACGAGGTCATCTCCGAGGGCGGCCAGCCCAGCGAGGGCCGCGGCACCGGCGACCTCGAGCGGCTCGTGCTGCTCTCGCCCAGTGACGAGGTGCCGGTGGTGCAGTGGAAGCGCAACCGCATCGCGGTGCGTCCACGCGACGGCTGGCAGCCCAACCGCGTCTACCGCGTGCAGCTCCTCCCCGGCGTGGCCGACGTGCGCAACAACCGCGGCGCGCAGAGCAGCGTCGTCACCTTCACCACGGGCGCCCCGCTGCCCGACTTCACGCTCACGGGCAAGGCGTTCGACTGGAACACCAGCCAGCCCGCCCGCGGCGCGCTGCTCGAGGCCGTGCTCGAGCCCGACTCGCTGGTGTACAAGGGCGCCACCGACTCGGCCGGCACCTTCACCCTCGGGCCCCTGCCCCGCGGCCAGTACGTCGTCCACGCCGTCATCGACCAGAACCGCAACCTGCGCCGCGACCGGCGCGAGGCGTTCGACTCGGTGCGCGTGGTGGGCGACAGCGGCCTGGTGCCTGAGCTGTGGCTCTTCGCGCACGACACGACGCCGCCCAAGCTGCAGGCGCCCACCCCGCTCGACTCGATGGGCGTGACGCTGCCGTTCAACCAGAAGCTCGACCCGACGCTCCGGCTCGACTCGACCGCGGTCACGATCCTCCGCCTGCCGGATTCGACGCGCCTGGGCGTCCGCGCCGTGCTGCCACCCGCGATCGACGACAGCCTCCAGCGCCTCGCGCGCCAGGAGACGATGAAGCGCGATTCGCTCGCGCGCGCGGCCGAACGGCAGGATTCCGCTCCACCGGCCGCGCCGCCGCCGGCCGCGAAGCCCGACAGCGCCAAGGGCCGGGCGAAGGCGGCGCCGCCGACGCCCGCGCCCGCGCAGCCGGCACCGGCGAAGCCGCCGGTGCTGCGACCCGTGCCCGATTCCGGCAAGGCGGTGATGGAGCGGCTCGATTCCACGCTGCGGGGCCAGGCGAAGGCCGACACGAACCGCGCGAAGAAGCCCTCGCGTCCCCCGCTTTACGACCGGCTCGTGCTGCGCCTGACGGAACCGCTCGAGCCCGGCGGCAAGTACACGGTGGAAGTGCGTGGCGTCCGCAACGTGAACGGCGCCACCGGCGATTCGAAGGCGGGCTTCACCATGCCGGAGAAGCCGCGCGTGCGGACCGACACGTCGACAGTGAAGCGCGAGAAGGGCGACTCCACGCGCCCCGATTCCGCATTCGTCGAGCCGCGCAAGCAGGTTCCCCCGAAGCGATGACCGACCGCCGCCGCGCCCTGCCGTCGGTGGACCGGCTGCTGCAGGAGCCCGGCGTGCGCGCCCTCTGCGAGCTGGCGCCGCGCAACGTCGTCGCCGGCGCCGTGCGGGACGCCATCGCGCGGGCGCGCACGCGCCGCGCCGGCCTCCCCGACGACTGGACGGCGGAGGTGGCCGACCTGGTGCGACAGCGCCTGCGGCCCTCGCTCGCGCCGGTGGTGAACGCCACCGGCATCGTGCTGCACACCAATCTTGGTCGCGCCCCGCTCGCCCCGGCTGCCGTCGCGGCGCTCGCCGCCGTGGCGGGCGGCTACTCCACGCTCGAGTACGATCTCGCCACCGGCACGCGTGGCAGCCGCAGCGACCACGGGCGCACGCTCCTCGCCCGGCTCGCCGGCGCCGACGACGCCCTCGCGGTCAACAACGCCGCCGGCGCCCTCGTGCTGGCGCTCAACGCGACGGCAGCGGGACGCGAGGTGCTCATCTCGCGCGGCGAGCTGATCGAGATCGGCGGCTCGTTCCGCATTCCCGACATCCTCGAGAAGAGCGGGGCGCGGCTGCGCGAGGTGGGCACCACCAACCGCACCCATCTCGCGGACTATCGCGCGGCCCTGGGGCCCGACACCGGTGCCATCCTCACGGTGCACCGCTCCAACTTCGAGCAGCGCGGCTTCGTCACCACGCCGGCACCGTCGGATCTCGCGGCGCTGGCGCGCGAGGCCGCCGTGCCATACCTGCACGACATCGGCAGCGGGCTGCTCACCGACCTGACACCCTGGGGCCTGACCACCGAACCGCGCGTGACCGACGCCGTGACGGCGGG
>DASUOW010000156.1:0-4382 GCA_036276435.1 Gemmatimonadales bacterium | reverse complement strand
GCGGGTGACGGCGCGCCGTCACCCGCGGCGCAGGCACTTCAGCAGCGCACTCGCCCGCTCGTCGAGCGGGTTCAGCTCGAAGGACGCCGCGATGGAGCGGCCCGCGGCCTCACGCACGCGCTCCACCTGCTCCGCGAGCGCCGCGCGCCGGTCGGCGGAGCCGGTCACCTGCTCCAGCGTCGCGAACGCATCGAGCAGCCGCCCCAGGATCGCGACGTTGCCGGCGCCGTGCTGGCGGATCTGCTCGAAGGCCTCGGCCAGCAGTCGGGGGTACGTCGGCCCGCGCGCGATCACGCGCAGCACGCCCGCATCGTAGCGATGCGGCGACTCCACCCGGCGGCCCGCCAGCCGCGCCAGGACGGCGGTCAGCCAGTCGATGACGGCCACCGCCGTCGTGGTGTCGTTGATCCCGGGCGAGAGCGCCTTCAGGGCCACGTCTACGAGCTGCCGCACACCGTAGCCGGCATCCTGTTCGACCGTGCGCTCACGGCCGATGCGGTAGCACGAGAGCAGCGCCTCCTCGCCCGTTCGTGCTCCGGGCGCAGGCGTGCCGACCGACGCGAGCGGCAGGCCCTCGACCGCGAAGTCGCCGATGCCGTGCTCCATTCGGACGACGGCCCCGTGCTTCCTGGCAAAGGCCAGCATGCGCTCCTCCTGCACGGCCTCGATGACTCCGCTGCGCGGCGCAAGCACCGGGCGCCACACGAGGGCCGGGTCGCTCGTGGGCTCCTCGGCCGGTGGCTCGTCGCCGAGTCGCTCGGGGAAGAGCGCGTCGATCGCCGCCACGGTGTCCCGGCTCACCATCGCGAGGATGTGCGACGCCTGGATGGACAGCGCGATATGGTGGATGAAGAAGATGAACGCCCCGAGCGCGACGAAGGCGAGCACCACGCCGCCCAGCACGGCGAACGACGGCACGAAGCCGTCCTCGTCGCTGCGGATGGTCCGCAGCACCACGAGGCAGTAGGCGAACACGCCGGCGAGCATGCCGAGCACCGCCTGATTGGCGCGGTCCCGCATGAAGTTGCGCAGGACGCGTGAGGAATACTGCTGGGAGGTGAGCGAGAGCGCGACGATTGTGATCGAGAACGCGACGCCCGCGATGGTGACCACGGAGGTCGCCACGGCCTCGAGCATCGAGCGCGAGCCCTCGGCGCCGACGCCGAAGAGCCTGGGCAGCCGGTCGCCGTAATCACGGCCGAGGCGAGCGTCGAGCTCGATCAGCCCGACGGCGAGCAGGACGGCGACGGCGATGGAGACGGCGGGAACGAACCAGAGGCTGCCGCGAACGGAGTTCCAGAGCAGGCGAATACGCGCCACGGGCGGGCCTTGGAGGAGTCTCCAGTGGCGTACCCGTCCGTGGCGGGGCGGTTCACCGCTCCGGGCTCACTCCCACTCGATCGTGGCCGGCGGCTTCGAGCTCACGTCGTAGACGACGCGGTTCACCCCTGTCACCTCGTTCGCGATGCGGTTGGAGATCCGCGCCAGCACCTCCGGCGGGAACGGGAACCAGTCGGCCGTCATGCCGTCGCGGCTCGTCACGGCGCGGAGCGCGATCACCTGGTCGTAGCTGCGCTCGTCGCCCTGCACGCCCACCGAGCGGATGGGCAGCAGCACGGCGAAGGCCTGCCAGATGTCGTCGTACAGTCCCGCCGAGCGGATCTCCTCGATGTAGATCGTGTCGGCCTTGCGCAGCACGTCGAGGTCGGCGCGGTTCACCGGCCCGAGGATGCGAATGGCCAGGCCCGGGCCCGGGAACGGGTGCCGGCCCACCATCTCCTCCGGCAGGCCCAGCTCGCGGCCCACGGCGCGCACCTCGTCCTTGAACAGCTCGCGCAGCGGTTCGAGCAGCTTGAACGGCAGCCGCTCGGGCAGCCCGCCCACGTTGTGGTGGCTCTTGATCGTCACCGACGGCCCGCCCATGGGCGACACCGACTCGATCACGTCCGGGTAGAGGGTGCCCTGCACCAGGAACTTCACGTTGCCGCCGACGTGCTTCGCCGCGTCCTCGAAGACGTCGATGAAGAGCCGGCCGATCGTCTTGCGCTTCTTCTCGGGGTCGGCCTCGCCGGCCAGCTCGCCGAGGAAGAGCTCCGACGCGTCCACCACGCGCAGGTCGATGCCGAGGTGGCGCTTGAAGGTGGCCTCGACCTGGTCGCGCTCGTGCAGCCGCAGCAGGCCGTGGTCCACGAAGATGCAGGTGAGCCGGTCGCCGACGGCGCGGTGCACGAGGGCGGCGGCCACCGAGCTGTCGACGCCGCCGGAGAGGCCGCAGATGACCCGCTCGTCGGGACCGACGAGCTCGCGGATGCGCGCGATCTCGGTCTCGATGAAGTGCCCCGGCGTCCAGTCAGGCGTGCAGCCGCAGACGTCGAAGAGGAAGTTGTTGAGGATCTCGCCGCCGCGCGGCGTGTGGGCCACCTCGAGGTGGAACTGCACGCCGAAGAGCGGCTTCTCGCAGTGCTCGATGGCGGCGATGGGACTGTTGAGGCTCTTCGCCACGGTGCGGTAGCCCGGCGGCGGCTCGTCGACGTGGTCGCCGTGGCTCATCCAGACGGGCGTCTCCTCGCCGGCGTCGAAGCCGTGGAAGAGCTTCCCGTCGCCCAGCGACACCAGGGCGCGGCCGTACTCGCGCCGGTCGGCCCGCACCACGCGGCCGCCGCCCAGGTGCGCCAGCAGCTGCATGCCGTAGCAGATGCCCAGGATCGGAATGCCGGCGTCGAGCAGCTTCGGATCGGCGGAGGGCACCGCCTCGCCGTAGACCGAGTTGGGGCCGCCGGAGAGGATGATCCCCTTGGGGCGCCACTCGCGGATCCACTCGAGGGTCCGCGTGGGCGGATGGATCTCGCAGTAGACGTGGGCCTCGCGCACGCGCCGCGCGATGAGCTGGGTGTACTGCGACCCGTAGTCGATGATCAGGATGCCGGTGTGCTGCGCGCTCACGATGCCTCGCTCGATACGCGTTCGTCGCGGAACAGGTCCTCGACCGCCTGCCGTGGGCGGGCGAGCCATGCCGCGCCGTGCTCCACGATCACTTCGGCCGGCAGCGGACGGGTGTTGTAGTTGGATGCCATGGCGAACCCGTAGGCGCCGGCGCCGAGGATGGCGACGAGGTCGCCCGCTTCGAGGGGCGCGAGCTCGCGGTCGATGGCGAAGAAGTCGCCGGTCTCGCACACGGGACCCACCACGTCGGCGACGAGCGGCGCCCCGTGGCGCGCCGCCACCGGCACGATGGCGTGATAGGCCTGATAGCGGCTGGGCCGCTCGAGGTCGTTCATGCCGGCGTCCACGATCACGAATTCCTTGCCGCCGGAGTGCTTGCGGTAGAGCACCCGCGTCAGCAGCACGCCCGCCGCGCCCACCAGGAACCGGCCCGGCTCGAGGTGCAGCGCGAGACCCGTGGCGCGCACCACGGGCGTCACGGCGTCGGCCCACGCCCGGGGATCGAGGGGCGTCTCATCACGGTAGCGGATGCCGAGCCCGCCGCCCACGTCGAGCACCTCGAGCGTGTCGATGCCGGCCGCGCGGACCGCCGCCACCAGCTCCGCGACCCGCCCCGCGCCCTGCACGTAGGGCGCGACGTCGGTGAGCTGGCTGCCGATGTGCATCGCGAGCGTCGTCAGCCGGAGCCGCGGATGCGCCGCGATCCGTCGGGCCGACTCCACCACCTGGTCCACCGGCACGCCGAACTTGATGCCGCCCTTGCCGGTGCTGATGTACGGATGCGTGGAGGCGCTCACGTCGGGGTTCACGCGGATGCCCACGTCCACCGACACGCCCTCGATGTCCGCGGCCGCGGCGAGCGCGGCGACCTCGTCGAGCGACTCCACGTTGACGTGCCCGACGCCCGCGCGCGCAGCCGAGCGCAGCTCGTCGAAGCGCTTCCCGACGCCGCTGAAGACGATCTTCGCCGGATCGAACCCTGCGGCGAGCGCCCGCGCCAGCTCGCCCGCCGACACGATGTCCGCGCCCGCGCCGAGGTCCCTGAGCACGCGCAGCACGCCCAGGTTGCCGTTGGCCTTCACCGCGAAGCAGATCTGGTGCGGGGTGCCGGCCAGCGCCGCGTCGAGCGCGCCGTACTGCCGCCGGATCACGTCCGCGTTGTAGACATACGTCGGCGTGCCGTACCGGCCGGCGATCTCGGCCAGCGGCACGCCGGCATCGCACAGCGCATCCCCGCGCCGCTCGAGCCCGCCGTCGGCGAGCAGCGCGACCGGCTCGGGCAGTGCACCTCCCGCCCGGGCGGCCGCCGTCAGTACGCCTTCGCCCACACGGCCTCGGTCGTGGCCGGCCGGCCGGTCCAGATGCAGGTCGTCGGGGCCTCGGGGGTGCGGAACTCGGCGTCCGGCAGCACGCGGATGGTGGCCTTGGTCTGCTGCTTG
>DASUOW010000155.1:0-29753 GCA_036276435.1 Gemmatimonadales bacterium | reverse complement strand
ACAGCGCCGTGAAGGTGGAGCGCGCCATGCGCCGCGTCTTGCCCACCCGGAACGGCAGGCGGAACGGGTAGCTCAGCGTGGTGGTGAGGTCGTTCTGCTCGAGCTGCGTGGTGCTGCCGTTGACCTGCGACTCCTGCCGGGTGTCGTTCATCGTCGCCAGCGCGTTCAGGCCGTTGCGGAAGCCCAGCTGCAGCTCGGGGTTGAGCGTCCGGGACTGGTTGGCCGTCACCGCCCCGGTGCCGGAGGCGCTGGGCTGCACCGTGCTGCCGCGGCGCTCGCGCAGCCCCGCGCCGACGGTGAGCAGCGTGAGCGTCCCCTTCCGGAAGCTGCGGGTGAAGCGCACCGTCCCCGACGGCCACTCGCGCTGCGTGATGGTGGCCACCAGGAAACCCTCGTTGACCTGCTGGAAGCGCTGGGTGACGAGGTCGTTGTAGTTGATCGTCGCCGTCAGGCCGAAGGGGAAGTCGAGGCCGGTGGTGAGCGTGGTGCCCTCCGTGGCACTCGCGCCGAGGGCGCGCCGGCCCTCCTGCTCGAGGAACTGGTCGAACCCGCCCAGCGCCAGCTGGTAGCTCAGCGAGGGAGTGAAGGTGGCGAGGTCGAAGGACGAGAGGCGGTTCTTGGTCCACGCCACCTCGAGCGGACGGAAGCGCCGCACCAGCGACCCGATGCTCGACGAGTCCCCGGCCAGCTGGCGCAGGCCGCGGCCGTAGTCCACCGAGAAGCCCAGCTCGCTGGTGCGCGAGTTGTTGTAGGTCTGCGGCAGGAAGAAGGCACCCGCCGAATCGCCGAACTCGCGCACCACGCTGCGGGAGTTGAGGGTGCGCAGCAGCGTGAAGGTGCTCGAGGTGCGCCAGCGCGGCCGGAGCCACGACGCGAGGCGCGGCTGGATCGCCAGCGTGCTCGAGATGCGCCGGTCGCGCTCCACGCCCACGTCCATGCCGAGGAACGTCTCGCGCGACGCCGAGGCGAGCCGCGCGAGCGACGTCGTGTCGCCGTAGTCGCGCAGGTCGCGCGTGCTCACGTAGTCGCCGCCCAGCGTCAGCATGCCGATCGGCTGCCAGGTGACGCCCGCCTGGTTGCGCCAGAAGTGGTTGAGCGCGAGCGTCGGCACCACCTGCGCATCCTGCGCCCGGCGGATCGGCGTCGCGTAGGCGAAGAAGTCGGCCTGGTCGCGCGTCAGGCCGCTCGAGAGCCGGACGTTGGACGGGAGCAGGTTGAACGTGGGGCGGCGCAGCGCGTTGCCCGCGTCGCTCTGGCGCAGGAACCGCGGCAGCGACGCCACGAGCTTGTCGAGGCTGAACGACTTCGTCTTCGGCTCGGGCGTGTAGTTGTACGCCAGGTTGAGCGTGTAGTTCTCGTTCTTCGCCTCCGAGAGCTCGGTCGTGGCGTTGCCCTGCGTGAGGGTGCCGGCGAAGGTGAGCGGGTCCACCAGCGCGCGCATCCAGCCGATGCGGCTCCGCACCGAGCGGCGCACCACCAGGCCCAGCGCGAGCGCGTTGCTCTCGGGCTTCCGCAGGCCGGGCAGCGCCGCGCCCACGATGTCGCTGCCCGTGAGGAGCTCCGGGTCGACGGCGGTGCGCGCGTACGTGATGGTCAGCGGCATCAGCAGCCCCATCGACATCGGCAGGAAGCGATCGAGCCGCACGTTCGACGCGAGGTTGAGGCCGCCCGTGGACCGGAACGTCGGCTGGGTGCCGATCTGCCGGAACTGCCCGTCCACGCCGGCATAGAGCACCGACACGTCGGCCACGTCCGACGCCACGAAGCGGCCCTCGAGCGCGTACGCCGTGCCGGTCTGCGCCACCGGGTCGGCGAGGCGGATGTCGTTCACCCACACCTCGGTGGAGTCCGCCGTGCCGGCGCCCGTGCGGATGACGCCCGCCGCGATCTCCTGCACCGAGGCG
This sequence comes from Gemmatimonadales bacterium, assembly GCA_036276435.1. GTDB lineage: Bacteria > Gemmatimonadota > Gemmatimonadetes > Gemmatimonadales > GWC2-71-9 > JAGGAG01. Next base: position 27,849 of record DASUOW010000155.1, on the reverse strand, counting down.
AGGTTGGGCGGGTTCACGCCCGGGCTGCCCATCTGCACGAGGTAGTTGCCGTCGCACGCCACGAAGGCCTGCGGGTCGCCGCCGCACTCCGCCGCGCCCGACGGCACCTCGCCGTTGAGCCAGCGCGTCTCCACCAGCGCGCGCAGCCGCGCCCACACGGCGAGGTCCACCTGCAGCTCGGGGTTCCACGCCTCCTCGCCGCCGAGGGCGCGGAGGTTGGTGCGATAGAGATAGAAGTTGCGGTCGTCGCTGCCCACCTTCACGAAGCCCTGCAGCTCGCCCGACTCCCATCCCGGCGCCCCGCGCCGGCCGCGCATCCACACGCGCAGCTGCCGGTAGCCCAGGAAGCGCTGCGGCCCCGACGGAAAGCGCAGGTACGCCTCGGCGCGCGTGCCCTGCGCGAGGCCGCGCGCGATGATGCGCAGCGAGCGCTCGTTGACCTGCGTGCCGAGCTGCCCGCCCACCTGGTCGCGCCGGTCCACCGACGCCACCACGCCCGGCGGCGACACGTAGCCCAGGTCGGTGCTGTCGGTGGTGGAGATGATGGCGGTGACCACCTCGCCCGCGGGCTCCGCGGTGGAGCCGGAGAGGCCGGCGATCGGCGCGTCGGCGCGGCGCACCCACGGCGAACCCACGAAGCGCACCCGCGCGAGCGCGAAGCGCGCGATCTGGTCCGGGCCGCCCAGGTCGGGCGCGGCCACCGTGACGCGCAGGTGCTGGATGAGGCGCAGGTTCGGCGAGCCGATGACGGCGTCCGGGTTCCGCAGCGGCACGCGGTAGAGCCGCCAGCCCGCGCCCGTGTTGGGATCGACCACGCCGACGCGCGCCACGAAGCGCGGGTCGCCGAGCGGCACCACGAAGCGGAAGACGTTGTCGTTGGGCCCGCGCGCATCGAGCGTGTTGTCGCCGTCGAGGTCCTCGGTGCTCAGGAAGCCGTTGCGCCGCGTGCAGCGCGCGCTCAGGTCGCCCCAGGGGAACACCGGCACGGCGGAGCTGAGCTGGACCTCGCAGAGCGGGAAGTCGGGGAACTCCCCCTCGGGCGTCTGGAGGTCGGGCACGTCGCCGAGGATGCCGAGATCGTCGCTCTCGGCGTTGAAGATGCCGTTGGAGCGCCGCTCCGTGTCGAGGACGCCCTCGCCCACGTATTGGCGCCCGCGGTAGAGCGTGTCGCCGTTGGCCTGCGGCAGCAGCGAGTCGGGCGCGATGGCGAGCGCATCCTCGCTCACGCTGCCGAGGTCGAGCACCAGGTGCGTCTCGGCGGCGTCGGCCGACTTGGCGCCGTCCTCGTACACCCAGAACTCGAGGAACTCGTTCCGCGTGAAGTCGGTGCCCACCGAACTGAGCGGGGTCTGGAACGAGCGCCAGCGCGGCCGGCCCGGGCGCTCGGGCTGGCTCCAGCGGCTCGTGTTGTTGCGCTGCACCACGCCGCCGGCCGTGTCGGCGTGCAGCGTCAGGTACATCACCGTCTCGGCGACGGTGGAGGTGCCCGCCGTCTGGATGTTCGGGTCGATGTCCTGCGGGAAGATCTGCAGCGAGCCGCCGCCCGGCGCGGGAATCAGGTTCTGCCAGATGAGCTGCACCGCGTCCGCGCGATCGAAGGTGCTGAAGCCGAGCGACGGCGGCAGCCCGTCGCCGGTCAGCGGCACGCTGCCGAACTCCCACGCCGACTCGCGCAGCGCCACGCCGATGCCCGACTCGCCCTCGAACTCCTCCAGGTACGCCTGCCCCGAGCGGTTCGGGTCGGGCCGGCTGAAGGCGACCTCGGCGTTCAGGTCCAGGAACGACTCGGCGTTCGAGCGCGACGGCAGGATGGAATTGAGGAACCGGCTCACGCCGGTGGGCCGGAAATGCAGCTCGGTGTTGGCCCCGGCGATCAGGTTCGCGGCCGCCTCGAACCCCAGCTGCGGCCGGTTGTACGCCGACTGCTCGCGCTGGTAGAGCGACATCACGTTCACCCGGCCGCGCCGGCCGAGGTCGTAGCCGAGGGAGGCGCCGAAGATGGACGTCGGCGCGATCGCGAAGACGCCGCGCTCCTCGAAGCGCGCCGTCACCGTCTGCTGGCTCGTGCCGAAGAGCAGGTCGGGGTTGAGGAAGGTGACCTCGCCCGTTTCGTACGAGATCGAGTAGTCCACGCCGCGCTCGAGCACCCGTCCGCCCACCGTGATCCGCTCGCTCCCCTCGCGGATCTGCAGCGCGTTCAGGCTCAGCGTGGAGCGGTCGCCGGCACCGGCGGAGTTGTAGCGCAGCCGCATCTGGAAGGTGGACGGCGGGCCCTGGGTGAACAGCAGGTAGATCGGCGTGCGGTACAGCGAGTCGGAGCGCTCCGTCGGCTGCAGGCGCGTGGGATCCGCGAACGGCTGCAGGTTGGGAAAGACGAGGAACGACTCGCGCACCACCTGGTCGGCGCCGGGATCGCGCACCCGGGGGAAGAGGCGGTTGTCGCGGTCCACCACGTTGGCGTCGGTCGGGACCGACAGGCCGAGCGCCGAGAGGTAGGTGCTGTAGGGGCTCGGCGCCAGCGGGCGCTCGGCGCGGTTCACCGTCAGCGTCACCTGCAGCGACGGCACGTCGAGGTCGCGGCCGGCGACCCGGTACACGTTGCGCATCTCGTGGTGGAACGACGGCTGCTCCGAGCCCACCAGCGGCTCGTTGATCATCTGCAGGCTGTCGACGGTGGCGCAGGTGGTGCCCGGCACGGCGGGCGGCTCGCTCGGGAAGCTGCCGACGAGGCTGCCGTCCTGCCGCACGTAGCTCACGGCGAGGTAGTCGGCGCGCGTGTCCACGCGCTGCGCGAGCGCCACCCACAGCCCCGACGGGTCCAGCCAGTAGTCCACGCCCGAGACGAGCAGCTGCCACTGCACCGGCCCGAAGGTGCGCGGCGTGCCGCCCTGCCGCGCGCAGGCGGGGATGCCGCCGAGGTTCGGATCGGCGGAGCTGTTGTTGCCCTGCGGCACGCGGTAGCGGTAGAGGCGCACGTCGGCGGGCCGCTGCCCGGGCGCGAGCTGCAGCGTGTCGAGCGTGAGCGCGTCGACGGCGGGGAAGTTGGGCAGCGTGCGCGGGTCCACCACCCAGAAGAAGCGGCCGTACTCGAAGTCGAGGTCGCGCTGCGTGCGGTCCTGCGGCGTGACGGCCGTGCCGCCGATGGCGAAGGTGCGCTCGGCCACGGCGCTGCCCTTCTGCGTGGCGGCCATCAGCTGCAGCTGCACCGCGCCCGCCTCGAGCAGCGTGTTGACGCCGAAGTTGTTGGTGGGAAGCGCCGCGGTCAGGAAGCGCGACGGCGGGGGACGGAACGCCACGCTGCCCACCTCGACGCGCCGCACGATCTCGTCCTCTAGTCCCTCGTAATAGACCTGGATGTTGTTAGTATTGCTGAAGTCGCGCTGGGTGTCCCAGTCGACGTTGAGCCGCAGGCGCCGCCCGATCACGCCCCCCGACCGGATGCTCAGCTGATTGTCGATGCGCGGTCCCGTGAACCCCGTGCGGCAGCCGCTCGCGGGATCGGCCAGCGCGAACGCGGTGCAGCGCTCGTTGCGCAGGCGGTCGGTGCGGATCTCGAGGCGGATGGTGCCGTCGAGGTTGAGGTCCACGACGCTGCGCGAGATGCCGAACACGCCCTTCTGCGCCAGCGCCGCCTCGGTGGAGTCCTGCGTCTCGGTGGCCACGCCGTAGAGCTGCAGGAACAGCTGGTTGCGGGTGGCCGCGGCCCGCGCCGAATCGACGCTCGCCCCCAGGGCACCCTCCCAGCGGGCGCTCGCCAGCGACGGGAGGTAGCGGGGACCGGCGAGCCAGGGCGCGCTGAAGGCGGCGGGAGGGATGAGCGTGTAGGCGCGCGCCGGCGGCGGCAGGCGGACCCCGATCAGGCTGGTATCGGCCGGCGCAGGCCCCGGCTCGACCTGCGCGCCTGCCGGTGCCACGAGGGCGGCGAGCAGGGCGAAGGCGACGAGGAGACGCGCCACGCTCAGGGAAGCACCGGATTTGGCATAATGACGTGAAGCGGTGAAGATATATTCCGACTCGGACCCCTACAACCGCCCTTGCGCCTCCTCTCTCGATACATCCTGCGCCAGCTGGCGCTGCCGTTCCTCTTCGGCCTCCTCGCGCTGACGGGCATCATGCTCCTCAACGTGATCGGGCGGAAGTTCGGCGCACTGGTGGGCAAGGGGCTGCCCTGGTCGGTCATCGGCGAGGTGTTCCTGCTCAGCCTGCCGTTCATCCTCGCCATGACGCTGCCGCTGGCCGTGCTGGTGGCCACGCTCTACGCCTTCAGCCAGCTCACCAGCGACAACGAGATCACCGCCATGCGCGCCGGCGGCGTCAGCACGATGGGCCTGCTGCGGCCCGTCCTGCTCTTCGCCGCCGTCATGGCGGTCACCACCTTCCTCTTCGTGGACCAGGTGCTGCCGCGCAGCAACGTGCGGCTGCGCAACCTCTACTTCGACATCGGGCGGAAGAAGCCCACCTTCTCGCTGAGCGAGCAGGTGGTCAACCAGATCCCGTCGTCGAACTACTTCCTGCGCGCCAGCCGCATCGACCCCGGGTCGGGCCGGCTCCGCAGCGTCTCGATCTACGATATCGGGCTCGCCGACCGCCGCCGCATCATCTACGCCGACAGCGGCGTCATGGGCTACGGCCCGGACGGCAAGGACCTCGTCCTCCGGCTCTGGCAGGGCTCCATCCAGCAGGTGAACGCGAAGGAGTCGCCCGCCTTCCAGCACACCGCCTTCGCCGTGCAGGAGATCCGCGTCGGCAACGTCTTCGACGAGCTCGAGCGCTCCGAGGCCCAGCTCGAGCGCGGCGACCGCGAGATGAACACCTGCGAGCTGCTCGGGGTGGTGGACAGCGCGCGGTGGGAAGCCCGGGACGCCGTCGCCCAGCGGGCCCGGATGACCCGGGACGACCTGCGCATCCTGCTCGGGCTCACCCCCCCGCCCGCGCCTCGGGCCGAGCCGCCGTCGGGGCCGCACCGGAAGGGCTACTGCGCCCTCTACGGGCTCCTCGGCCGGATCAATGCGAGGGAGACGGCAGACGACTCCACGGCTGCACAGGCCCCCGGCGGGGCCGGCGATGCCGCGCCCGGGATCGCCCTCGGCGCGGCCGCCGGCGCGGCCACGCCGCCGGTGGCGACCCCGCCGGCCCCGCCCCCCGCCCTGTCCGAGCTCGGGCGCGTGGCCACGCAGCGGGAGCGCGAGACCGTCGGCGCCCAGCGCGCCGCGCGCTACCTGGTGGAGGTCCACAAGAAGTGGGCGCTCTCCCTGGCCTGCTTCCCGTTCGTGCTGCTCGCCGTCGCGCTCGCGCTCCGCTTCCCGCGCGGCGGCATGGGCCTCGTCATCGGCGGCGCGATGTTCGTGTATGCGGTGTTCTACGTCGGGCTCACGGCCGGTGAAAGCCTCGCCGACCGCCGCGTCGTCTCGCCGGTGCTGGCCATGTGGGCCCCGAACGCCATCCTCCTCGGCATCGCGGCGGTGGGCCTGGTGCTGGTGCACCGCGAGTCGGGCTCCACCCGCGGCGGCGACCTCAGCGAGATCGGCGACGCCGTGCGGCGCCTCTTCCGGCGCCGGCGGCCATGATCACGCTCCTCGATCGCTACGTCTTCGGGCAGTGGCTGAGGATCTTCCTCGTCACGGTGTGCGGCTTCCCGCTCGTCGCGACGATGATCGACCTCACCGACCGCCTCAAGGTGCTGCTCGACCGCAAGATCCCCTTCGACGACATCGCGCTCGGCTACGCGTATGCGCTGCCGGAGAAGGTCTACGAGGTGATCCCCGCCGCGGTGCTCGTCGCGACGGTGTTCACCGTCGGCACCCTCGGCCGCAACTCCGAGCTGACGGCGGCGAAGGCGGGCGGCGTGAGCTTCCACCGCCTCACGCTGCCGCTCTACGTGGCCGCGCTCTTCGCGGCGGGCCTCACGCTCTTCGTCGAGGAGCTCTCGCCGATCACGTCGTCGAAGAAGCTCGCGCTGCACGCGGACAAGGGCCGCGTCTCGCCGCAGCGCTACAACTTCGTGCACCGCGCCGAGGAAGGCTGGATCTACACCATCCGCACCCTCGACACGCGCAAGCAGGTCATGCGCGAGGTGGTGCTGACGCGCCAGGGCACGGGGCTCGGCTTCCCCTCGCTCGTGGTCAGCGCCGACAGCGCCGTCTGGGACAGCACCGGCTGGCGGCTCTTCCACGGCTCGAGCCGCAGCGTGGCGTCGGGCCAGGTGCAGGTGGCGTTCGGCTTCGCGGAGATGCGGCTCGCCGCGCTGCGGGAGACGCCCGAGCAGCTGCTCGCCGAGTCGAAGAAGCCCGAGGAGATGCGCTACGCCGAGCTCGGCGAGTACATCGCGATGGTGGAGAACGCGGGGAACGACGCCGGCCGCCTGCGCGTCACCCGCGCCCTCAAGCTCGCCATTCCCGCCACCTGCTTCATCATCGCGCTCTTCGGCGCGCCGCTCGCGATGACGTCGTACCGCTCGGGCACCGCGGTCGGCATCGGCATCAGCCTCGCGACGACCATCGTCTTCCTGCTGCTGGTCCAGCTCTCCCAGGCCCTCGGCGGCAGCGGCCTCGTGCACCCGACGTTCGCGGCATGGCTGCCGAACCTGATCTTCGGGGCGGTGGCGGCGGTGCTGCTGGGGAGGGCGAGGACCTAGGGCGGGACGAGGCGGGGCCGTACCTCACCCCTCGACCTTCGCCTCCCCCGGCCTCCTCCGCCACAGGAAGTACACCGGCAGCCCCGCCAGGATGATCCCGAACGTGATCCCCGTGTCCCTCGGCGTCGTGATCAGCGCGTTCAGCACCATCCCCACCGACGCGAGCAGGAAGAGCAGCGGCACCACCGGGTAGCCCCACGTGCGGTACGGCCGCTCGAGGTCGGGGCGGCGCTTGCGCAGCACGAACACCGTGGCCACCGCGAGCGCGTAGAACGGCCAGATGCCGAGCACGAACTTGTCGGCGAGCTGCTGGAAGTCGTTCAGCAGCACGTACACGACGGCGAGCAGCGTCGAGAAGCCGATGGCGGTGGACGGCGTCGAGAATCGCGGCGAGATGCGCGCGAGCGGCTTGAACAGCAGGCCGCGGTCGGCCATGGCGTAGAGCACGCGCGGGCCGGTGAGCATCGAGCCGTTGCAGGAACCGAAGCAGGACAGCATCACCAGGCCCGCCACCACGGCGCCGCCGCTGCCGGCGAAGAGCGAGATGCGATCGGCCGCGAGCGACGCCACCAGCGGCGCGCCCGCCATCTCCGGCATCGGCACCAGGTAGAGATACGCCACGTTCAGCAGCAGGTAGATCACCATGATCGCCGCCGCGCCGAAGCCGAGCGCGAGCGGCAGGGTGCGCTTCGGGTTGCTCACCTCGCCGCCGATGAACGACAGGTTGGACCAGCCGTCGTACGCCCACAGGATCGGGATGAGCGCGCTGGTGAACGCCGAGACCGCGACGCCGCGCGGGAATGCCGGCTGGAAGTTGCCCCAGTCGCCGCGGCCGGCCACGAAGGCGAGCAGCACGAGCAGGGCGAGCGCACCGTACTTCGCGATCGTGGTGACGTTCATCACCTGCGACGCCGCCCTGGTGCTCAGGTAGTTGAGCAGGCCGATGAGGGCCACGAGCGCCGCGGCGACGTACTGAACCCCCCGCGGGTCCAGCGGTACGAAGTAGCCGAGATACTCGGCGAAGATCGTCGCGATCGCCCCCAGCGCCGAGGCGCGCACCACCACCAGCTCCGACCACCCGTACAGGAACGCCGGGATGGGGCCGAACCCCTCGAGGATGTAGGCGAAGATGCCCCCGGAGCGCGGCAGCGCCGCCGCCAGCTCGGCCACCGTCAGGGCCCCGAACAGGGTGATCAGCCCCCCCACGACCCAGGCCAGCAGCATCGGGCCCGGGTCCCCGAGACGCGTGGCCACCCCGGCCGGGACGCGGAAGATGCCGCTCCCGATGGTGGTGCCCACCAGCACGGCGACGGCGCTCCACAGGCCCAGCTGGCGGGGCAGCCGCTCGCCCCAGGCGTCGCGCTCGAGGGTGGCCCCCGACTTTGCTTCGTCAATCACGAGCGAATTCCTCGGCTTGCCAAGAGACAGGGGAAACTCGATCTTTCCCGCCCCGGGTCACCCCGGGATGACTTCCCCCGCAGGAGCCCTGGATTGACTGCTGTGTCGGAAACGGTGCCGCCGGGCGGCGGACGTGCAGGCGAGCGTAGAACCATTCTAGCCGACCTGCTGAGCCTCACCAAGCCGCGGGTCATCTCCCTGCTGCTGGTCACGGCGGTCACCCCCATGTACATGACCGACCGGGGCGTGCCCTCCCTCGCCCTGGTGGGCTGGGTGCTGCTGGGCGGCTACCTGATGGCCGGGGGCGCCAACTCCATCAACATGTGGTTCGACCGGGACATCGACGACAAGATGTCCCGCACGAAGCTCCGGCCGGTGCCGGCCGGCCGCCTGACGGCGGGGCAGGCGCTGGTGTTCGGCATCGCGCTGGCGGTGACGGCGTTCGCGATCTTCTGGACCCGGGTGAACCACCTGAGCGCCTGGCTCGCGCTCGGCGGCCTCCTCTTCTACGTCTTCATCTACACCATCTGGCTCAAGCGCACGAGCACGCAGAACATCGTGATCGGCGGCGCCGCCGGTGCCTTCCCGCCGCTGGTGGGCTGGGCGGCGATGACCAACGGCATCGACCTGACGGCGATCTACCTCTTCGTCATCATCTTCTACTGGACGCCGCCGCACTTCTGGGCCCTCGCCCTGCTCAAGCGGCGCGACTATGCCAAGGCCGGCGTGCCGATGCTCCCCGTGATCCGCGGCGAGCGACGCACCAAGGTGGAGATGCTGGTCTACGCGCTGCTGCTCATCCCCATCACGCTCATGCCCGCCGCCTTCGGGGCGTTCGGCATGCTCTACGTGGCCGCGGCGGTGCTGCTGGGCGCGCGGCTGCTGTGGTACTGCATCAAGCTCCTCCGGGAGACGCAGATGCAGGGCACCGAGTGGAAGATGTACCGCTACTCCCTGCTCTACCTGGCACTGCTCTTCGTGGCGATGGCGGTGGACCGGCGCTTCCTGACGCGCCCCGTGCCCCCGCCCGCGGCCGAGTCCGTCATCATCCTCGACGAGCCGCATCCCGCCGGGACGCCGCTGCCGGGCATGCCGGGATCGGCGACGGGGACGGGGCACGGCGAGACGCACTGAGTCGCTTCGGAGCCGGACACACGAAGGGGCGGGCGCCATCGCGGCGCCCGCCCCTTCGTCGTTCCACGCCGCTCAGCGCTGGATGTTGCCGGAGTAGAAGTCCACGCCGAGGAAGCGCCCGGCGTCGCGCACGGCATCCTCGGTGAGGATCTCGCGCCAGTCCGGGCGCGGCACCTCGTTCGGGTCGTTCGTGTTCATGACGCGGTACGTGCCGAAGCCGTTGCTCAGGTCGCCGAAGATGTACCAGTAGCCGCGGCCGCGGGTGTAGCGCCACACCTCGTAGGGCGGGGCCTTCGACTCGGCGGGCCGGCGCAGCACGTCGTCCGGCGCCCCGTAGCGGGCGTAGACGCGGCCGCGATCCGTCTTCCAGCCCGGCACCTTCCGCTCGCGGTAGTTCCGGTTCGCGATGGCGATGCCCTCGTAGAACCGCTCGCGCGCCTCGTTCTGCGGCGTGCCGGGCGTCGGGTCGCGCTTCTGCCAGAAGGTGGTGAGGAAGCGGCGCTTGGCGTCGTCGGAGAGCGTCTTGTCCCAGGCGCGCAGCTCGTTGCCCTCCGCGACGTACCCGATCGGGGCGTACGCGGAGTCGAGCGCGGGGCCCTGCATGTACTTGAAGTAGCCCTCGTCGGTGCTCTTCTCGGCGGCCAGGCGCAGCGTGTCGCGCGCGAGCGTCTCCTCGAGCGGCGCCATCACCAGGTCGGCGCTCCGCTCGAAGCGCTTCGACGGCAGCTCGACGGCCACCTTCATCTGGTACTGGCCCGGCGGCAGGCCCTCGAGGTCGAGGCTCCCCTTGAGCAGCCCGCCGCCCTCGGCGACGCGCACCGCGGCGGGCGGAGTCTGCAGGATCGACTTGCCGCCGGCGTCGAGCACCGACACCACCATCGTGCCGGCCGCCTCGGCGGCGCCGTTGTAGGCCTCGAGGAAGTAGTAGGCCTGCGTGCGCAGGGGCGTCAGCCGGAGCCGCGCCGCGGCCGCGAAGAGCGTGTTGCCACGCCGGATCTCGCCGGCCCGCGGCACGGTGTCGCCGGCCTCGGCGACGCGCATCGAGGAGGCGAGCAGCAGGTCGGATGCATCCGGCGCCGCCGCGTACCCCTCGATGGGCGACGAGCCGGAAAGCTGCCGGCCCGAGGCCGAGTCCACCACGTCCACCGTCACGCTGTACTTCCCCGCCGCGACGGCGAAATCGATCATGTCGAGCCCGAAGGCGCCGCTCACCTTGGCGCCCGCCGGCGCGTGGTTGCGCCACGAGTCGCTGTGCAGGGTGAGACCCTGTCCGTCGAGCACCTTCACCGCCACCTGGTAGGACAGCTGGCCGCCGGCGGGCTCCATGAAGGCGTAGGGGATCTGGATCAGCATCCGCACGCGCGTCTGGCCCTGGTTCTCGGCGCGGTAGAACCGCAGGGCCCGCAGGTCGAGGGACTCGGCGGCCTGGGCGGCGAGGGTGCCCGGGAGGAGCACGCAGGCGGCCACGAGGCTGGCGAGGGTGAATCGGACTCGGGTCACGATCAACTCCGGAACGGTGTTCTCAGGCGGCGAAGGCGGAGCGCATCGGCCGGCACGCGTGGGGGACGACGGCCGCCCCCGTGAAACACACAGGCGGGCCCCCCGGAGGGAGCCCGCCCGTGCCTGCCCGCATCGGATCAGAACCCGAAGTCGAGCGAGAAGAAGTTGGTCCCGCCCAGGATGCCCATGTAGCGGTAGGCGTAGTCGAGACCGACCCGGAACTTGCCCGGGGTCTGGTAGAAGAGGCCGCCGCCGAAGGCGACGCCCTGCAGGTTCTCTTCGTCTTCCAGCGACGTATCGAGCGTCTGGACGTCGAAGTTGTTCGCCGACTGGTGGCTGTAGCTGGCGCGGAGCGCGGCGCCGAACCCGGTCTCGCCGAGGTTGCGGAATTCCGCTTCCGTGCCGAAGCCGAAGCCGGCCTTGCTGTTCACGGGCTGGTTGAAGTCGCCCATGAGGGTCCAGCGGGTGGAGGCCGCCGCGACGACGTCGTAGGCCAGCGCCACCCGGAAGATCGTCGGGAGGCTCCAGCTCTTGGTGCGGTACTCGCCGGGCTGCGGGATGTTCGGCACGGTCGGGACGCCGATGATCGAGTCGCGCGGCACGTCGACGTTCAGCGCGGTGCCCGAGTAGTCGATGTTCGTGCCCAGGTTCTGCAGCGTGAACGCGAACTGGATCGGGTGCCCGCCGAGCGTCGAGTGGAAGTTCGTGCCGAAGTCGACGGCGAAGGCGGAACCGCTGGCGTCACCGAGCTGATCGAGGATGATCTTGCCGGTGAGGCCCGCGCTGAACCGGTCCGAGAAGTTCTGCGCGTAGGTGGCGCCGACGTACGTCTGGTTGACCGAGTACACGGCACCGGTGCCGTCCGGCTGCTCGACGGTGTAGACCGGCTGGTCGCCGAAGCCGAAGGTGCCGATGTGCACGCCGAACGCCTTCGAGCGGCCGCCGAACGGCAGGACCACGCCGCCCCAGCTGTACCGCGTGTCGGCGACGTACTCGTACGTGCTGACCTGGAAGCCGGCCCCGCGCGTCAAGGCTGCGCCGGCCGGGTTGTAGTAGAGGGCACCGACATCGTTCGCGATGGCGGAATAAGGCGTGCCCAGGGCGGCGCCACGGGCGTTCGCGCCGAGGAGCAGGAACTCCGCAGCGGTGGTGCCGTAGCCGGTGTTGTCGGTGCTGTTCTGCGCCGCGAGGCCTCCCGGGACGAACCCGAGGAGCAGCGTCGCCAGAGTCCACCGCACTGCAATCGAATCTCGCATGCTTCCGATCTCCTGATGGGAAGGTGTGGGGCCCGAGGGCCCCACCCCGTGCCGTGGACTACTGGGCGAAGTTCACCACGGTGAAGCGACCGACGCGACGCGCATCGCCCGACTCCAGGTGGTAGAAGTACACGCCTGACGCGACGACCTGGTTGTTGCGGTTGCGCAGGTCCCAGGTGGCGGCACCGCCAAGCTCGGTCGACTGGTGCTCGATCACATCCACGAGGATGCCAGACGACGAGTAGATGCGGATGATCGCCTGGTTCGGCAGGTTCACGAACTTGAGGATCTTGTTGTCCGTGGTCTGCTCGAACTGGTTCGTCACGTAGTACGGGTCCGGCACCGTGTGCACCCGGGCCAGATCGCTGTTCGTGACGGCCCGTGCTGCCGTCGCCGCGTTCACGACGTAGTCCACGCCCACGCCCGGCACCGCAGCCACCGCGGGACGCACGTTGTAGACGTAGTTGCTCGGCGTCGCCGTGCTCGGGTTGGTCGCCGAGAGGAAGCCCGCCGTCGAGCGCAGCACCCACCGCGTTCCCGCCGGGGGCAGTGCGCCGCCGGTCAGGTGGAAGATGTGGTAGTGGCCCGCGATGTAGAGGCCGAAGCCCGTGCCCGTCTGCACGTAGTTCGCAGCCGTGCCCCACGCCGCCGGCGCACTGGCCGACACCGGGGTGGCGACCGCCGTCTGCGTGAAGCGGGTGCCGGCACCCGGGGCCGGGATCGCCGGCTCGGGCGTGCCCGTGAAGGAGGCATCGCAGAAGCCGAGGTGGTTGTACACCTGCAGCACTTCCTCGACGAAGTTGATGTCCGCCCAGTCGATGCGGCCATTGCCATTGCCGTCCTGCACGAAGCCCCAGCTGGCCTGCGGCGAAGACGCGAACTTCACGTCGACGTTGTGGGTGAGGTCACGCACGCGGCTGATCGTGCCGCCCGCGCCCCACACCACCTCGATGTCCGCCTGCCGGCCCATGTGACCGAGTCCGTAGTTGAAGACCTGCATGCAGACGGCGTTCGAGCCCGTCTGGGTGCCGGCCACGTTCGGGTTCCAGTCGATGTGCGACAGTGGTGAGAAGACGGAGTCGACACCGGTGATGTTGCCCGGCGCCCGGTCACCCACGCGACGGCCGATGGTCGGGTGATCCACCGTCTCGTTGTCGCCCACGAACCAGCGCGAGCCGCCCGGCGCGAAGTTGGACTGGCCACGCCGGCCGATGAAGTTCTCGCCCTGCGAGCTCTCGCCGCTGACGCCCGTGGTGAGCGCCACCTGGGCGTCCGAGCCGCCGAAGCCCTCCGGCAGGCCGTACCGCGCCGCCGACTCCTCGTCGAACGGCACCTGGAGGCCGTTCAGGTTGGTCGTCGCCGACCGCGGCTCGCCGAACGTCTGGTTCAGGATCGGCTGGAACACCGGCGTCGAGGTGCGAACCTGCGCGCCGTTGTAGTTGTAGGTCACGAAGTACTCGGAACAGAGGCCCTGGAAGTTATCCAGGCCGCCGCAGTTGAACGCCGTGATCCCGTCATCCGGGTACGGCTCCCCGCTCGCGCGGGTCTTCACCGAGTCGATGACGGCGCGGAGCGCCCCCTGGGGCAGGCTCGGCAGCAGCGCGGGAAGCGCCGGCGCGAACACGCCCTGGATCTGCGCCGCCGTGACGGCCGGCGGGCGGCCGCTGAACTTGCCCGTCGCCGCGTCGACCGTGAAGAGGCCGGGCGCGGGCAGCGGGTTGCCGTCCTGGTCGATCGTGGTCACCTCGAGCGCGGCGAAGCTGACGTTGCTCGCCGTCGGGACCGGGGTGACCGCCTTCGTGGCACGGGCCGACTCGAGGCTCGAGGGGCCCGACTGGAAGCTGTTCACGTCGAACGCCGTCACCGCGTAGAAGTAGCGGAAGTTGTTCTTCACGTCGCGATCGACGTAGGCGAACGGCACGCCCGTGTCGGAGAGCGGCGGGTTGTTGCCGCTGGCCGAGCCGGTGACGGCCGTGTCGGCCTTCAGCACGAGCACCGTTCCGTCGGCAAGCACGGCGCGGGACGGCCCGAGCTGGACCTGGATGATCTCGCCCGCGAGCGGAATCGTGTGCGACACCGTCGCCGGCGTCCCGTTCGGCGGCACCGGGTAGTCGTAGTCCTCGGCGCACTCGTCGTCCACGCCGAGCTCGATGGCGCAGGTGGCCAGCGGGTTCACCTGGCCGGTGTAGTCCTCGAACGTCGTGCCGGCGTAGTCGAACTGCGCCACCAGCGTCAGCGCGTCGCTGTTGTCCACGCGGCCGCGGTAGATGCGGTAGCCCTCGACGTCGAACTGACGGTAGTTCGGGTCGTACAGCGGGTTCACGTCGCCCGGGACGCCCGGGTCGTTGGCGACCTCGAAGTACGGGTCACCCGACACTTCGCTGCTCGACTGCTGCCACAGCACCGTCACCTGGTTGTCGCCCGGGATCAGGAAGAACTGCGGCGACTCCGGCGCGAACGGGAGCAGGAAGCCGTTGTCGAACACGGCCTGCGCCGTCAGCGACTTGCCCAGCAGCGAGCCCGTGACCGTGCGGAACTCCTCCTGCTCGACGATCTCGTCCTGGTTCACGTCGCTCCAGCCGTTGAAGCCGGTGAGCGAGTCGATGCGGTTGGCGCCCTGCGGCAGGTTCGCGACGTCCGTGAGGCGGCGCGGGTTGCCCGGGGGCACGTCGGCGACCGGCGGGGCGAAGCCCGGGATGGCCACCGGCGCGGCGAAGATGTACGCCACGACGATCGAGCCGAACTCGCCGGGCTCGAGCGTGAGCGCCGTCGACGACTGGTAGAAGCGCGCGTCGGCGAACGTCGGGTTGATGAAGCAGATCTTCGTCAGCAGCTGGTTGCCCTGGTTGCAGGGCTGGTCGCCGGCGGCCGCGCTCACGTTGCCCGACAGGTAGCGGAACAGCGCGAACACGTCGAGCGGGTCACGGAAGCCCGTGGCCGAGTTGACGGTGTTGGAGAACAGCTGGATCTCGCCCGGACCGGTCGGGGAGCGCAGGTACTTCACGCCCACGAAGCCGTTGCCGGGGAAGAACGGCGGGCCGAAGATGCCCGGGTCGAACGCCCAGCCGGGCTCCTGCCCGAAGGTGTGCTCGTAGCAGTAGCCGAGCGCGAACGGCAGGTTCACCGAGCAGTAGTTGGCGCCGGCGCTGGCGACGTCCATGTCCGCGCCGAACGCCGCGAACAGCGAGTCGAGGCCGTAGCCCTCGTCCGGGATGCTGACGCCGAACGCGGCCTCGTTGCGGCGCTGGAAGTCCGCGCCGGCCTGGGCCACGATGTCGCGGATCTCGGGGCGCACGTTGGCGTACACGGCCGGGTCCGACGACGTCACGTTGTAGAACGTGAAGGTGAAGTAGACGATGTCCTCGTTGCCCGCCGGGAAGTTCCAGCCGAGGCCGCGGGTCTCGACGAGGACGCCGAGCGGGTGCGGACGGCCACCGGTGAGGGACGGGTCGCCGTCCCAGGTGAGGAACCACACGTCGCCCTGGGAGGCGTTGGTGCGGCCGCGCAGCAGCGGGTTGAACAGCTGCGCCGCGTCGGACAGCTCGTTCGGCACCCTCGCCGCGGCCGGCCAGGCGGCCACGTCGGCCGGGTCCTGCGTGTTGTACACCGGCTCGATCTCGGTGCCGTGCTCGTTGTCGCCACGGGCATTGAAGAAGAACGCGCCGGTGGTGGCACCGCTCCACGGGAACGAGGCCGGACCCGCGATCTTGCCGGCGATCTGCAGGCCGGAGTTGAAGACGTACTGGTTGGCCGTGCCCTTCGGCCAGTAGCCGCCGCCGATCGTGGACGAACCGAGCGAGTCCACGCCGACGTGGCCCTTCGACGCATTGAGGCCCAGGTACACGCGGTTCACGACCGTCGCGCCCAGTGTGCGGGCGAACAGCCGGAAGCCGCGTGGCCGCACGCCGGGCTCCGGCTTGGCGGACGCGACCGACGGCAGGATCGCCGAGGCGGCGATCGCCATGAGGCCGGCCACCCACAGGCCCCTCGAACGCTTGAACAGGTTCATTCTGCCCTCTCTCGAAGAATACGCGTGGCTCGGCGCAGCCGGCCCCTCCGTGAGGAGGAGCCGGCCAGGCCCTGCCATTCGCTAGAAGTTGAACTCGACGCCGAGACGGAACCGTGCGCCCTGACCGTAGAAGAAGTTCTCGCCACGGCCGTTCGCAAAGTAGAGCGCATCCGACACCCGGCGCTGTTCCGCCGAGCTGAACACGCCGTCACCATTCCCCCACCGCTCCTCGGCCCGCACCATGTAGGCGCAGTTGAGGGCAGCCGGACTGCCAGCCTGGTCCACCCACGAGCCGCAGGCCTGGACCCGGTTGGTGGCACCGCTGAACGTCAGGTCGACCGAGCCGTCGTCGCCGAACGCACCGTTCGCGTCGGCCTCGTTGAAGAACACCGTGGAGTCGTTCTGCCAGTTCTGCTCGTTCTCCAGCGGGCTGACGATGTCCTTCGTGACCACGAACTCCTGCAGGACGTTCTGGAAGTTCAGGATGTTGCGGGCGTCGAGATACAGGCTCAGCTGGCTGCGGCCGAGGCCGAAGCCCTTCACGAAGCGCATGTCCAGCGTCTTGAAGGTGGGCAGGCGGGCGCTGTTCAGGCCGTCCACGAAGCCGCCGCGGGCGCAGACGCCGCCCGAGAGGACCGCCTGGTTGCCTTCGGCCACGCCGCACTCCGTGTAGGCCGTGCCGCTCGAGACGCGGAAGCTGAGGAACGTGCTGAAGTTCTGGAAGATCGAGCCCATCGTCGTGCCCTTGTTCCACCCGTTCGGGAACGTGAGGGCGAAGGCGCCGACGAGGTTGTGCGGACGAGAGAGGGCCAGCGGGGCCGTGGCCTGCGGCGGGGGCTGGTTGCCGCCCGACAGCTGGTTCACGACGCGCGAGCCGAAGTTGATGTACGTGAACGGATCGGTGCCCGTGCTGTTGGCGCTCTGGAAGGAGTAGCCCAGGGTGCCGTTGAACAGCTGGCCGAACCGCTTGTCCACGCGGACGTCGATGCCGCGCGTGTTGCCGAAGTCGGCGTTGGTGATCTGCCGGATGTCCACCGACGTGCCGAACTTCGGGTCCAGCGTCGAGACGAGGCGGCCGGCGGCGTTGGCAAGGTTGTCCTTGTTGTACGCCGCGATGTCGAGCACGAAGTCGTCGCTGAAGGCGTGCCGGATGCCGAACTCGAAGGTGATCGTCTTGCCGAAGTCGAGGTCGGAGCCGTACACGTGGTTGGTGTTCGTCGACGACAGGTCGGTGTTGATGCCGCCGTAGATCAGGGCGAAGTCAGGCGTCTGCACCTGGTGCGCGTACGAGAGACGGAAGTTCGTCTTCTCGGTCACCGGGAAGGCCACCTGGATGCGCGGGCTGATGTAGTCGTGCGACTGGTCGGCGACGTAGAGGTCGCGCGGGTCGCCGCCCGTGCCCTCGACCGCGTTGCTGGTCGAGACGCGCGGGAAGAAGTACTCGGTGCCCGAGACCAGGTCCGAGTTCGCCACCGCGGCGCCGTTCTCGTCGAAGATCCGGCAGCTGACCGGGTCGCCGTTGGCGTCCAGGCCGAAGCACGGGCGGCTGGCACGGGAGTCGTACCAGTCGTAGCGCAGGCCGGCCTGCACGACCACGTCGCCGAGGTCGAGACGATCCTCGATGAAGCCACCCGCACGGCGGGGCTTGCCCGTGTAGAAGTCCGAGAAGATCGGGTTCAGGATGTTGGTCGAGTAGCTGGTGATGTCGTACTGCGTGTACTCGCCGCCGATGCGCAGGCGGTTGTAGCGGTCCACCTGCCAGTCGAGCGCGGCGCGACCGATGAACCGGTCTTCCTTCGCGAGGTCCATGCGGGCCGTCGGGCCGCCGGCGTACGGGAAGGTGCTGTTGAGCAGGCCGTAGGGGTTCTGGCGGATGTCGGTCTTGAACTGCGCGTCCAGCTGCGCCTGCGGATCGTCCTGGTCGATCGGCGCGTAGCACGACTGCGCCAGCACGTAGCAGTCGAGCCGGCTCTGCGGCTGGCCGTTGATGCCCGTCTGCGGCTCGTCGAGGAAGTCGAAGCCGTACTGGAGCGGGATGTCCTTGACGTAGAAGCCCAGGGTGCCCGTGCCCGGGCCGCCGTCGGCGACCGGGCTGTTGATGCCGCGGTCACGCTGGTACGAGAAGGCGGCGTCGAACGCGAGGGCGCGCTCGGTGGAGCGGGTCAGGTTCTGCGTCCAGTTGACCGTGAACACCTGGTTCTGCACCCGCGTGCCGTTCATCGTGCCCGGCAGGTTCAGCATCAGGCCGTTGCTGAAGTTGCGGCCCTGGTTCTGGCTGGCGAGCGCCGTCAGGCGCAGGCGCGAGCCGGTGCCGTAGGAGTAGTTGATGTTGCCGCTGACCTGGTACGCCGACCCGCTGTTGAACGGGGTCCGGGCACCATTGCAGTCCTCGCCGTAGTTGTTGGCGATGTCCGAGTTGGCGCTGCTGGCGAAGTCGTCGCAGTTGCCGGTGAAGACGGAGAACTTGCGCACCGAGGCGAACTCGGTCGGGTTGCCGTCCTCGTCGAACGCCACCGGCAGCTCGCCGGCCTCCTCGTCCACGCCCGCGTCCACGAACAGCGGATAGTTCTCGCGGCCGATGCCCGTGCCGGGGTTGCCGGTGTAGGTGTCGGTGTAGCCGAAGCGCTGGCCTTCGAGCGCGGCGCCGAGGGCGAACGACAGGCCCTTCAGGCCGAGCGGACCGCTGAGGTTGCCCTCGACGCGGTTGTAGCCCAGGCTCGACGTGTTCGGGAACATCTCGTCCGATTCCATGGCGAGACGGCCGGCGAACTTCGACCCGCCGGTGATCGTCGACAGGTTGACGATGCCCGACTGCGCGTTGCCCTGCTCGGCGCCCGCGGCGCCGGTGGTCACCGAGATCTGCTCGAACTGGTTCGTGCCGACCGTGTTGGCGTTGCCCGACACGCCCTGGCCGCCACGACCCACGAAGCCGCCGCCGCGCTGGCCCGACTGCACCGGCACGCCGTCGACGTACGTCGCCGCTTCGTCCGTACGGCCGCCGCGGATCGACAGGTTGGTGCCGCCGGCCGAGGCCACGACGCCCGGCTGCAGCAGCAGCACGTTGTTGATGCGGTCCACCGGGAGCTTCTCGGTGAACGCACCGTCGATGCGCTGCTTCGTGGTGACTTCGTCACGCGGCACCAGCGGGTTCTCGGCCGCGACCACCGTCAGCTCTTCGATGACGACGGGGCTGGCCTCGATCTGGATGTCCTGCGTGATGGTCTGGCCCGCGAGGACGCGCACACCCGTCACCTCGGTGCGCTTGTAACCGATGAACGACGCGCGCAGCGCGACGGTACCGGCCGGGACGTTGTTGATGAAGTAGTAACCCTGGGGGTTGGTGAGCGCACTGAACGCGGTGCCCACGATCGTCACCTGGGCATTCGCGATCGGGGCGCCGGCCTGATCCCGCACCCTGCCTTCGACCTTACCAGTCTGTGCCGCGAGCGCTCCCGCGCTCACGAGCAGCAGCACTGCCGACACCGCGAACCATCTCGCGAGCCGGGCGAAGGCGCTGACTCCGTTTTGCGTCATAGCGGACTTCCTCCTGAGCGTAGACCTCTGCACTGCTAAAAGGACTGCTGCAACCGCGCGTGAAACCGCTGTCGAACGCTGCTCACTTCCGTGCGTCAATTGGAAAGCACCACTGGAGCGGGCACTCCGGACGTCCAGATGGGGCGGACGTCACCGTGGCGTACTGCGCTGCCCCGCGTATGAGGGACGCGAGACGAAGTACTCCTGCGGAACCGAAGATGGGTCGTCGATGGGTCGGTCTTCCCCGCCTTGGCCGAGGCGGTGAAGCAAAGTATGAAGTCCGGTACGATCCGTGTCAAGCAATGGTCACGGAACCTGTAACCGGCTGGAACGTTTCGGGATAAGGGAAGGGGCCGTTCGGCCTACCCCGTGACCAGATCCCGCTGCGGCACCCGGGGCGTCACCACCGCCCGGCCCCCCTCCAGGTGCACGTTCACCTCGCTCCGGACCCCGAATTCGCCGGTCAGGTACACGCCCGGCTCCACCGAGAACCCCACCCCCGGCAGCAGCTGGCGGTCGTCGTGGGTCTCGTAGTCGTCGAGGTGGGGCCCCGAGCCGTGCAGGCGGTGGTCGATGGAATGCCCCGTGCGGTGCACGAACCAGGCGCCGTACCCGGCCGCCTCGATGACGCCCCGGGCCGCCCGGTCGAGCTCGAAGCCCGCCACCGGCCGCCCCGCCGCCACCGCCTCCTGCACCGTGCGGATCGCCGCGTCCCGGGCGTCGCGCACCGTCTCCCAGACGTGCACCACCTTCGCCGGCGGCGTGAGGCCGCTGAAGCCCATCCAGGTCTGGTCCGCGAACACCGTCCCGAGCGCCCGGCCGCCCCAGAGGTCGAGCAGGATGACCTGGTCCTTCTCGAGCGTCACGTCCCCGTTCATCCCCGGTTCGTAGTGGGGGTTGGCCGCGTTGGCCCCGAACCCCACGATGGGCGCGTGGTCGAACACCAGCCCCGCCGCGTGGATGGCGTCGATGACCTGCCGCTGCAGCGCCACCTCGGTGAGCCCCGTCCCGCCCAGCCGCACCGCGCGCCGCAGCGCGTCGTTGGCGATCGTGGCGAGCTTCTCCGCCGCGTCGTAGTGGTCGGCTTCGTCCTCGGCGCTCCAGCACGAGGCGAAGCGTGTCACCAGCGCCGCCGAGGGCACGATCGTGGCGCCCAGGCCGGTGAGCAGCTCCACCACGCCGAACGGCACCCGGTCGAGGTACGGCACGGCGTCCTTCGGCGCGATCTCCATCGCCAGCCGGCGGCCCGCCACCACCTTCGCGAGGGCGGCGTGCAGCTCCTCCCAGCGCGCGTACGGCAGCACCGTGCCGGGGAAGCCCGCCACCGACTGCAGCTCGATCTTGTGGGCCACCGCCACCGGCTCGCCGTCGCGCGGCAGCAGCACGAAGAGCCGGCGGCTCGCCATGCCCGTGATGCCCAGCACCTGGGAGAGCACCGGGTTCATGCCCTGGAAGTCGTAGAGCAGCCAGCCGTCGGCGCCCGCGGCGTCGAGGGCGGCGGCCAGTGCGGCACGATCGATCGCGGCGACCTTCATCGGTATCCCTCCGCTTCCGCCCACCGCCAGGCACAGAGCTGGTCGCCCCGCGCCCGGCAGCGGTCGTGCGTCATGGCCCCCTCGAAGCCGCCCAGGCAGCGCAGCAGCTCGGCGAAGAGGGCGCCGAAATAGGTGCAGGCGCTGCCGTCCGGCAGCGCCTCGATGGACAACGGCGAGGCGATGCGCGCCTCGATGGCGGCGCCGGCCGCCCGCAACTCCGCCTCGAAGCGCTTCGACGCCACCTTCCGCGCGGCCCGGAGGCCCAGCGTGCGGGTGAACCCGGCCGGCGCCACCCGCACGAGCGCGTGCGCGCTGCCCGCCCCGCGCGCGGCGTGGCGCGCCGCGCGCCGGCCGGCGTCGGCGAAGGCGAGCGCCGCGTCCGGCCGCCGTCCCACCAGGCGGAAGACGCCGAGCGCCTCGGCGCGCGTCACCGGCTCGTCGCGCTCCATGCCTTCCTGGTAGCGCTCGATCTGCGCGGCCACCGTGCCGCTGAGGCCGAGGCGCTTGGCCACGACCTCGGGCGACAGCTCCGGCAGCCCGTCCTCGAGCGGCGTGTCGAGGTTGCGCAGGGCTTCGAGGAGACTGAGCGGTACGAGTGCGGGAATCGTCGGTGCGGGCATCATTCGGGCTGGCGAAGCGCCGAAGTTAATCGCCACGGGCAAGCCGCGCCCGGCGAGGGTTGCGCCCGCCGACCCTGCCCCCGGACATTCCGCCGATGTCACCCCCGACGATCGGCGTGGCGGTCCTCGTCTCGGCGCTGGTCTCGGCGGCGGGCTTCACCGCCCGTGCCCTCGACGGCACCGGCGCGGCGGCCGCCTGGCTCGTGGGCACCGCCATCCTCGCAGGTGCGGGCTGGGCGGGCGGGGCAGTGCTGCTGGCGTTCTTCGCGCTGTCGAGCGCCGTCTCCCGGCTCGCGCCCCGTCGGCTCCCGTCGTCGCTCGACCCGAAGGGGGAGCGGCGCGACGCCTGGCAGGTGCTGGCCAACGGCGGCGCGGCGGCCGCCGGAGCGGTCCTCACGGCCGGATCCCCGGCCGCCCTGTGGATCGTGACGGGGGCGCTCGCCGCCGCCGCGGCCGACACCTGGGCCACTGCCATTGGCGCGGGAAGTGCGGCGCCGCCAAGGTTGCTGATGGTGGGTCGGACCGTGCCGGCGGGAACCAGCGGGGGTATGACGCCCCGCGGTACCCTGGGCGCCCTCGCGGGCGCCGGCGTGACGGCGGCGGCCGCGATCCCAGCGGCCGGGCTGCAGCTCCTTGCAGTCGGGACGACCATCGGCTTCATCGGCATGCTGCTCGATTCGTGGCTGGGCGCAACGGTCCAGGGGCGGTTCCATTGTCCCGCCTGTGACCGGACGAGCGAATGGCCACGGCACCAGTGCGGCGCCAGAACCCTGCATCGAGGAGGTCTCCCGTGGCTCACGAACGACTGGGTGAATGGATTCGCCACCGCGTCCGGCGCCTGGGCGGGCTGGCTGGCCTGGCGCTGGTGGGCCTGCTGCTGATCACCGCCTGCGACGAGAGCGAGCCGGTGGACCCGGGCCAGTTGCCCGGGGGCGGCAGCAACTCGGGCTCCACCGGCGGTGGCGGCAGCGACACCACCTCGCTGGGCGACGAGGCCCTGGTCGGGACCTGGGTGAACGTGAGCGTGCCCGCCAACGATCAGGACGTCACCCGGCTCACCACCACCTGGGTCTTCCGCGCCGACGGGGTCTGCGGCCGCGCGATCGTCACCGAGAGCGCGTCGGCCGGCACGACGACGACGCTTCGGGTGGGCACCTGCCGGGCTGCCGGCACCGAGGTCACCGTGCTCTTCACCGAGGAAGCCTCGGCGTTCACGATGGTCTACGGCTTCCCGAACCTCGCCACGCTCACGCTGGACGACCTGTCGTATGCCCTCGTCGCGTCGCAATGACGCGGAGGTCGATGCGCTGGTGATCGGCGCCGGGCCCGCGGGGAGCGCCACGGCGGCGTTCCTCGCGCGGCAGGGCTGGCGCGTGCTGGTGGCCGATCGCGACGGATTCCCCCGCGAGAAGGCCTGCTCCGAGTACATGAGTCCCGCCGCCGTGCGGGTCCTCGCGGCGCTCGGCGTGGTGCCGTGGCTCGAGGCCGCGGGCGCGGTGCCGCTCGCCGGCACCGACGTGCGCACCGCGGGCGGTGGCCGGTTGGCCGGCCGCTTCGCGCCGAGCATCCGCGCCCCGTTCCCCGCGTCGGGGCTGTCGGTGCCGCGCCGCGTGCTGGACGCGGAACTCGTGCGTGCCGCGCGCGGCGCCGGCGCCGTGGTGCTGGAGCACACCCAGCTCGGCGACCTCGAGCGCGAGGACGGCCGGGTGGTGGGCGCCGCCCTCGTCACCTCGGAGGGCCCGATGCGGGTGCGCGCCCGCCTCGTGGTGGGGGCCGACGGCCTCCGCTCGCGCGTCGCGCGCTCGCTGGGCCGGCGCCGGCACGGCCGGCCCCGGCGCGTCGCCTTCGTGGCGCACGTGCAGGACGTGCCCGGCCTCACCGACGCCGCCGAGATGCACGTGGGGCCCGAAGGCTACGTCGGCCTCAACCCGATCGGCCCCGGCCTCGCGAACGTGGCGCTCGTGGTGCCCGCCGAGCTGGCGATGGCGGCGCGGGGCCGGGTGTCCGCCTTCTTCCTCGAGCGCCTCGCCACGTTCGCGGGCGTGCGCGGTCGGGTGGAGGGTCGCCGGATCGCGCGCGAGGTGCTCGTCACCGGGCCCTTCGCCGCGCGCTCGACGGTGGTGAGCGCACCCGGCGCGCTCCTCGTGGGCGATGCCGCCGACTTCTTCGACCCCTTCACGGGCGAGGGGATCTGCAGCGCGCTCCGCGGCGCCGAACTCGTGGCGGCCACCGCGGGCCACGCCCTCGGCGACGCGCGCCGGCTCGACGAGGCGCTCGTGGCGTACCGGCAGCTCCGGCGGCGGACGTTCGCCGGCAAGTGGGCCGTGGAGCGGCTCATCGGCTGGTCGATGGAATGGCCCGCGCTGTTCGACCACGCCGTGCGGCGCATCGGCCGGCGGCGCGGCATGGCCGACACCCTCGTGGGCGTGACGGGCGAGATCAGGCCCGCGCGGCACGTCCTCAACCCCCTCTTCCTCGCCCGGATGGTCGTGTGACCCCAACCGCCGTCGATCCCGCGGAGTTCCGCCAGCTGATGGGCCGCTTCACCACCGGCGTGTGCGTCCTCACGGCGCGGACCGCCGATGGCCGCCTGCAGGGCATGACGGCGAACAGCCTGTCGTCCATCTCGCTGGTGCCGCCACTGGTGCTCGTGAGCATCGACCACCGCGCCGCGATGCACCCGACGCTGACGACGTGCACCGCGTTCGCCATCAACATCCTCAGCGCGGGCCAGGAGGCGGTGTCCCGCCGCTTCGCCAACGACCACGAGGACCGCTTCGACGGCGTGGGGTATCATGAGAGCCAGCGCGGCCTGGTGCTGCTCGAGGGCGCGCTGGCGCACCTCGAGGTGGAGCGCGAGACGTGTCACGAGGCCGGCGACCACACCATCGTGATCGGCCGCGTCGTCGCCGGCGCCGCGCACGAGGGACGCCCGCTCTGCTACTTCCGCGGCGGCTACGCCGCCCTCGCCTGAGGCATGGCTTCGCCCCGCACCTCTCCCGTCGGACATGAACTGCTGGACGACCCGGACGCCGACCCCCGCACGGTGGCGACGTCCCTCGGCAACATCGCGCGCGCCAACTTCTGGTTCGGCGGGCGCGCCGCGGTGCGCTACGGCCTCGCGCGCCTGCTGGCCGACGTGCCGCGGGGCCGCACGCTCACGCTCCTCGACATCGGGACCGGGGCAGGCGACCTTCCGCGGGACGCGATGCGCTGGGCCGCCGGACGCGGCATCGGGCTCGCGCCGGTCGGCCTCGAGCGCAGCCGCACCGCGGCGCGCCTCGCCGGCGCCGCGGCGGTCCCCACGGTGGTGGGCTGCGCCGGCGCGCTCCCGTTCGCCGACCGCACCTTCGACCTCGTGCTCATGAGCCAGGTGGCCCATCATCTCGCCGCGGACGCAGCGGTGGACCTGTTCCGCTCCGCCGCGCGCGTGGCGCGCATCGGCGTCGTGGTGGCCGACCTGCGGCGCGCCCGGCTCGCGCAACTGCTGTTCGAGGTGGGCGCGCGCCTGCTGCGCTTCGACCGGGTGACGCGCGTCGACGGCATCACCTCCATCGCCCGCGGCTACCGGCCGGCCGAGCTCGCGGCGCTCGCCGCGCGCGCCGGCGCCGACGCGCAGGTGCGCCGGCGGCCGGGCTACCGTGTCGTGGCGTGGTGGCGCACCGCCTGATGCGCACCGTCGACGAAGCCACCATCGCGGGCGCGCTCGAGGACGTCTTCGCGCGCGCGTCGGACGTGGAGCGCTGGCCGGAGATCCTGCCGCACTACCGCTGGGTGCGCATGCTCGAGCGCCGGCCCGGCGGCGGCGGGATCGTGGAGATGGCGGCGTGGCGGCCGTTCGGCGCGTTCAACTGGCCCACGTGGTGGGTGTCGGAGATGTGGGTCGAGCCGAAGCGTCACCTGGTGCGGTACAAGCACATCCGCGGTATCACCACGGGCATGGACGTGGTGTGGACGGTCAAGCCCACCGCGCACGGGGTGGAGGCCCGGATCGTCCATGAATGGCAGGGTCCGCCGTGGCCCCTCATCCGCCGTCCGGCGGCGGAGTGGGTGATCGGCCCGGTGTTCGTGCACGGCATCGCGAGCCGGACGCTCGCGGGCATCAAGCAGGCCGTCGAGGAGAAGGCATGACCAACCCGCAGCGCCGCGTCGTGATCACCGGCATCGGCATGATCTCGCCCATCGGCACCGGCGTCGCCGAGGTGCGGGCGGGCCTCCGCCGCGCCACGTCGGCGGTGACGACGATCACCCGCTTCGACGCGTCGCCGTTCCGCACGCACGTCGCGGGCGAGGTGAAGGACTTCCACGCCACCGACTTCATCGAGGCGAGGCGCGCGAAGCGCCTCGACCGCTATTCGGCGTACAGCATCGCCGCCTCCCGCATGGCGCTCGACGACGCGGCGCTCGACCTGGCGAAGGAGGACCGCGAGCGCGTCGGCACCATGATGGGCTCCGCCCTCGGCGGCGTGGCGAAGGCGGAGGAGGAGTACGGCAACTTCACCGCGGGCGGGCTGCGCAACGTGGACCCGGCGCTCGCGCTCTCGGTGTTCGGCGGCGCGGCGAGCTGCAACATCGCCATCGACTTCGGCGTGTGCGGCCCCAACAGCACCAACGGCATGAGCTGCGCGTCGGGCGCGATCGCCATCGGCGACGCCTATCGCGC
Source organism: Gemmatimonadales bacterium (assembly GCA_036276435.1). Classification (GTDB taxonomy): domain Bacteria; phylum Gemmatimonadota; class Gemmatimonadetes; order Gemmatimonadales; family GWC2-71-9; genus JAGGAG01. The sequence continues at coordinate 1,566 of DASUOW010000155.1, read as the reverse complement.
CATCCAGCGCGGCGACGCCGACGTGATGCTCGCGGGCTCCGCCGAGGCGCCGCTGGCGCCGCTGTGCTTCGGCGCGTTCGCGATCATCCGCGCCATGTCCACGCGCAACGACGACCCGGCGAGCGCGAGCCGCCCCTTCGATGCGGACCGCGACGGTTTCGTCATGGCGGAAGGCGCGGCGGTGCTCGTGCTCGAGGAGCGCTCGCGCGCGCTGGCGCGCGGGGCGCCCGTCTACGCCGAGCTCGCCGGCTTCGGCATCACCAACGACGCGCACCACATGACCGCCCCGCGGCCCGACGGCAGCCAGGCCGCGCGCGCCATGGCGCAGGCGCTCGCCGAGGCGCACATCTCGCCGGGCGAGGTGGGCTACATCAATGCGCACGGCTCGTCGACGCCGCTCAACGACCCCACCGAGACGGGCGCCATCCGCCGGCTCTTCGGCGCGCACGCCGCCACCATCCCGGTGAGCGGCACCAAGGGCTACTACGGCCACGCCCTCGGGGCGAGCGGCGCGTTCGAGGCCGCCATCTGCGCCCTCGCGACGCGCGACCGGTGGCTGCCCCCCACGGTCAACCTGCAGGACCCCGATCCCGCCTGCGACCTCGCGCTGCTGCGCGGCGAGGGCTGCGCGGCCGACCCCGAGTACCTCCTCAGCAACTCGTTCGGCTTCGGCGGCATCAACGCGGCGCTCGTGTTCCGGCGCGCCGACGGTCGCTGAGCCCCTTCCCTGCGCGGGGGACGGCTCCTAGATTCGCGCGCCGTCCCACCTTCACAAGGACCGACATGTCGTCCCTTCCGCGCAAGCTCGTCGCCGAGGCGCTCGGCACCTTCATGCTCGTCTTCTTCGGCTGCGCCTCGATCGTGATGACCGCCTTCCCGGGCGGCAACTGGGGCGTGCTGGGCGTGGCACTCGCGCACGGCCTCGCCCTCAGCGTGGCCATCACGGCGACGATGACGATCTCCGGCGGCCACCTGAACCCCGCCGTCACCCTCGGCCTCGCGGCGATGCGCCGCGTGGCGCCGGTCACGGCGGTGGCCTACATCGCGGCGCAACTCGTCGGGGCGGTGCTCGGCGCCTTCGTCCTCAAGGCGCTCGTGCCCGGCAACACCGGCAGCGCGGTGATGTACGGCACGCCGGCAGTGAACGGCACGCTCTCGCTCGCCGCCGCGGTGGGCGTGGAGGCGCTGCTCACCTTCGTCCTGATGAGCGCCGTGTACGGCACCTGCATCGCGCACGAGAAGCCGCCGGTGGCGGGCTTCGGCATCGGCCTCACGCTCGTGTTCGGCATCATGGCGGGCGGCGCGCTCACGGGCGGCGCACTCAACCCCGCCCGCGCCTTCGGGCCCGCGGTGGTCTCGGGGCACTGGGTGGCGCACATCGTGTGGTGGATCGGCCCGATCGTGGGCGCGCTGGCGGCGGCGGCGCTGTGGGAGTTGGTGCTGCTGGAGAAGAAGGCGGCCTGAGCAGGGGCAGCCTGCTCATTGCGAGGCCCCGCAGGGGCCGAAGCAATCCGGATGCAACGAGCGGGACCCTGTGCGCGCGCACAGGGTCCCGCTCGTTGCATC
>DASUOW010000154.1:0-14238 GCA_036276435.1 Gemmatimonadales bacterium | reverse complement strand
GCGCAGCTCACGGTGCCCGTGCTCGCGGCACTCGGAGCGGTGGTCGTCCTGGGCGAGCGGCTGAGCCTTCGGCTCGTGCTCGCGGGGGCGGCCGTGCTCGGCGGTGTCGGCCTGGTGCTCTCGGCGCGTGCGGCGCGCCTGGGGCCACGCAACGCGTAATGCCCGGAGATGTGATCACCGTGTCGATCCTGCCTGCACGACTCACCCTGCTCGCCACGCTGCTCGGCGCCACGGCCTGCGCCTCGACCGGCGCCACCTATCGCAGCGGCGTGGGCGACGCGTTCCTCGAGCGCGCTCCCTACTACGCTGGTGCGCCGTCCAGCCCCCCGATTCCCGCGGGCTCCCGCGTCGGCATTCTCCCGATCCACTACCAGCCCGGCGCAGGGCAGCCGGCCCTCTTCGACCCGCGCACCGGCCCGGGCTCGCCGATCGCGGCGCTGCTCGACGACATGAACGCCGCCATCGATTCGCTGGCCGGCACCGAGGGCCTGACCCCGCTGCGCTCGACGGCCGGGGGCACTCCGCCCGACGTGCGCTTCGGCTGCCTGACCGAGCTCGACCTGCCGGGTGAGGAATGCGCCCCGTCCGACGACGCCGTGCTCGGACGCGGGGACCAGCGCATGAAGCTCGCGGTGGGCCGTCCTTCGGCGTCGTGGGTCGAGGCCGTCGGCGGCGCGATGGACGGCGCCGGCGTGTCGCACGTGCTGGTGCTCACGCTGGAGGTCGGGCAGTACCTGCCCCGGCAACGAGGCGCGACCGGCGAGAAGTTCGTCGAGATGGGCACGGGCCACGAGGCGAGCTTTCCCTGGCTCACGTCGCTCGAGACGCCGGTGGCGGTGTTGCAGCTCACCGGCGCGCTCGTCGACCGCCGCGGCCAGGCGGTGCGCATCGGGGCGGAGGGAATCGTCGCGCGGCGCACGCGCCTGCTCGTGAGCGGGCTGGGGGCGCAGGAGCTGTTGAGTGACGAGGATGTGCAGGTCGCACGCACCGCGCGGCGTGAGGATCTCGCGGGAACGCCGACGGCGTGGCGCGAAGCGATGGAGCAGCTCGTGACGCAACTGATGCGCTAGTCGTCGGCTGCGTGACCGGAATCGCAGCACTGCAGCGAACGCGGAACCGGCCCCCGAGTCCCGTGTAGCCTCCCTTGTTCCTCCGTTCCCGCTGTCACGACCTCACCGCCGTTCCGCACGTCCCCTCGCCACCGACGCCTGCTCACCACGGGAGACGCCCTCATGCCCACGCTCACGACCAAGGATGGCACGGACATCTATTACAAGGACTGGGGCACCGGGCAGCCGGTGGTGTTCAGCCACGGCTGGCCGCTCAGCGCGGATGCGTGGGAAGCGCAGATGTTCTTCCTCGGCTCGCACGGCTATCGCTGCATCGCGCACGACCGCCGCGGCCACGGCCGCTCGGGCCAGCCGTGGCATGGCAACGACATGGACACCTACGCCGACGACCTCGCGGAGCTGTTCGAGCATCTCGACCTGACCGGCGTGACGATGATCGGGCACTCCACCGGCGGCGGCGAGGTGGTCCGCTACCTCGGCCGCCACGGCACGAAGCGGGTGGCGAAGGCGGTGCTCGTCGGTGCCATCCCGCCCATCATGCTCCAGACGCCCGCCAATCCCGGCGGCCTGCCGCTCGCAGTGTTCGACGGCTTCCGCGAGGCGTACCTCGCCGACCGCGCCCAGTTCTTCCTCGACGTCGCAAGCGGTCCGTTCTTCGGCTTCAATCGTCCGGGGGCGAAGGTCTCGCAGGGGCTGATCCAGTCGTGGCTGCTGCAGGGGCTCATGTGCGGCCACAAGAACGCCTACGACTGCATCGCCGCCTTCTCCGAGACCGACTTCACCGACGACCTGCAGCGCATCGACATCCCGACGCTGATCATCCACGGTGAGGACGACCAGATCGTGCCGATCGACGCCTCGGCGAAGCGCGCCGTCACGCTGGTGAAGCGGGCGACGCTGAAGATCTATCCCGGCGGCTCCCATGCGCTCGGGGACACCAGTCGCGACGAGCTCAACGCCGATCTGCTGGCATTCATCGCGTCCTGAGCCGCGGCTCCGTGCGGGAGGCAGCGCGCCCTGGATTGGTCTCCAGGGCGCGCTCGCATGACGGACCTGCCGCGGGGGTTGCGAGCCCGCCCGCCTCGCCTTAAGTCCCTGCGGGCCCCGAGCCCGCCTCCACGTGATGCCAGGCAGGAGAGCATGCCCATACGCCCTGCACGCGACGCCGACCGGGACGCCCTGCTCCTCCTGTGGGAACGGTCGGTCCGCGCCACGCACGCCTTTCTCGCGGAGGCCGACATCGACTTCTATCGTCCCCTGGTTCGCGAGGCCCTGGGCAGCGACGCACTCGAGGTCTGGGTGCTCGCGACGGAGGCGGACGAGCCCATGGGCTTCCTCGGCCTCGAGGGCAACCGCATCGAGGCGCTGTTCCTGGCGCCCGAGCATCGCGGCGCGGGGGGCGGGCGCCGGCTCGTCGAGCACGCGCAGGCCCTGCACGGCGGCGAGCTGCGGCTCGACGTGAACGAGCAGAACGGCGGCGCCCGCGGGTTCTACGAAGCGCTCGGGTTCGAGGTCGTGGGACGATCCGAGCTGGACGGCACCGGCCGTCCCTATCCACTGCTGCAGATGCGCCGCACGCCACCAGAGGGGACGTGACACCATGACGCTGCCGGGTGCACTGCGCGCCGCGACGACCTGCCTGCTCCTGCATGGCACCCTCGCTGCGCAGGACGCGCCGCTCACGCGGGCCGATTCGTCGCTGGTGGCCCGGGTGCTGGCCGCCGAGGACCGGCGCGACGCGGCCGACGCGGCGCTCGCCACGGCGGTCGGGGACTCGAACGCGCGGGTGCGTGCACTGGCGCGGCGCGCGCTCGGTCGCATACGCGACCCGAAGTTCGGCGGGCGCGATTCGCTGGCGCCGGTGGCGCCGGCGCCCGTCTGGCCGGAGCCGGCGTGGCGGCTGCGCCTGCGCGCGCTCACGGCCAAGTCGGAGTGCGATGCGCTGCGGCCGGCCCTCGCCGACAGTGCGTGGCCCGTGCGACTGCGCGCCGCCGCCGTCGCCGGCACGCGCTGCCCCGGGGACGCGCAGGTGGTGGCGACGTTGCGCGGCTGGATGGAGCCGCTGCCCACCCGGGTCGATCGCCGGCCGGCGGGTGGCGTCAGCTGGCACGCGGCGGCCCAGGCGCTGCCCGCGCTCGCGCGCCTCGAGCCGACCACGGCCCGGGCGGCGCTGCCGCGCTTCACCACGCATCGCGCCTGGCCGCTGCGCCGGGCGGCCGCCCGCGCCGCCGCCGTGCTCGCCGATACGGCCACGCTCCGCGCCCTGGCGCTCGACCGCCACGGGAACGTGCAGGAGGAGGCGGTGGACGCGCTCGCGAAACTCTCCGGGCATGGCGATGACGCCACCTATCTCTCCGTGATCAAGGGCCGCAACCCGCAGGCGGTGCGGGCCGCTGCCGCCGCGCTCAAGGGCTCGCCGCGCGACGACGCGGCGGTACAGGCCCGCAACGAGTGGCGCCGCTGGAGCGCGCGCGCCGTCGACTCGGAGCGCGACGTGCGCGTCGCCCTGCTCGAGGCCGCCGGCGATTCCGCCGACAGGGATCGCCCGCTCAACCCGCGCCCGCCGGTGCCGGCCGAGGCGGTGGCCCTCGCCCTCGGCGCCGACGTGCGGCTGCGCGTGACCATCGATCCGTCGAGCGGCGGCGGGGTGTTCGTCGTCCGCTTGCGCGGCGACGTGGCGCCGATCATGGCGGCGCGCATCGTCGCGCTGGTCGATCGCAAGTATTACGACGGCCTCACCTGGCACCGCGTGGAGCACGATTTCGTGATCCAGGGCGGCAGCCCCGGCGACAACGAGTACGTCGGCGACACGGTCTACCTGCGCGACGAGCTCGGCACCCTGCCCCACCCCCGCGGCAGTGTCGGCATGAGCACGCGCGGCCACGACACGGGCGACGCGCAGTGGTTCGTGAACCTGCGCGACAACCCGCGCCTCATCGGCGACTACACCGTGTTCGCCGAGGTGGTCGAGGGCATCGACGTGGTGGATGGGGTCATGGAGGGGGACCGCATCGCGCGGATCGAACGGATCACGGGGCGCCCATGACGGACACCGCACCCACCGCCCTGCTGGTCATCGACGTGCAGCAGGGGCTCGACGACCCGAAGTACGGTGCCCGCAACAACCCGGACGCCGAGCGGAACATGGCCTCCCTGCTCGCCGCATGGCGCAAGGCACGCTGGCCCGTGATCCACGTGCAGCACATGTCGGTGCACCCCGACTCGCCGCTGCGTCCCGAGCTGCCCGGCAATGCATTGAAGCCCGAAGTGACGCCGCTTCCGGGTGAGCCCCTGATCCGGAAGTCCGTCAACAGCGCCTTCATCGGCACCGACCTGGAGGCGCGCCTGCGCGGGGCGGGGATCCGCTCGGTGGTGATCGTCGGCCTCACCACCGATCACTGCATCTCGGCGACGGCCCGCACGGCGAGCGACGTGGGCTTCGACGTCGTGGTGGTCGATGACGCCACCGCGACCCACGAACGCCTCGGTCCGGACGGGGTTCGATACACCGCCGAGCAGATGCACGGCGCCGCGCTCGCGAGCCTGCACGGGGAGTTCGCCCGGGTACTATCCACCGGTGACGTCCTCGTCCGGCTCGCTGCGGGCGAGTCCGCCTGACGGGCCGGGTTCCCAAGGGAGATCCGATGTCGAACATCGTGAAGGTCGCCGGGCTCGAGGTGACGCGCCCGCTGCACGACTTCATGGCGCAGGAGGCGCTGCCCGGCACCGGGCTGATGCCGGAGCATTTCTGGTCCGCCTACGCGGCGATCCTGCGCGACCTGATGCCACGGAACGACGCGCTGCTCGCCCGGCGCGACGCCCTGCAGGCCGAGATCGACGCGTGGTACCGGGCCTACCCCGAGCGTCCCGTGCCCGCCGAGGCCCATGCCGCGTTCCTGCGGGAGATCGGCTACCTCGTGCCCGAGGGGCCGGACTTCCAGGTCGGCACCACCGGCGTGGACGACGAGATGGCGCACATCGCGGGGCCGCAGCTCGTGGTGCCGGTGTCCAACGCGCGCTACGCGCTCAACGCGGCGAACGCGCGCTGGGGCAGCCTCTACGACGCGCTCTACGGGACGGACGCGATCCCCGAGAGCGACGGGGCGGCGCGCGGCGCCGCCTACAATCCGGTGCGCGGCGCGAAGGTCATCGCCTATGCGCGCGGCGTGCTCGACCTGGCCGCCCCGCTCGGCTACGGGGCCAGCCATCGCGACGCCGTGGCCTATCACGTCGCGGCCGGCGCGCTCGCCGTGGCGCTGGCCGGCGGGCGCACCGTCCCGCTCGCGCGGCCGGAACAGCTGGCCGGCTGGCAGGGCGATTCCGCCGCGCCGACCGCGGTCCTTCTGGCGAACAACGGACTCCACCTCGAACTCCGCATCGACCGCGGGCAGCCCATCGGCGCGCACGATCCGGCCGGCATCGCCGACCTGGTGATGGAGAGCGCCATCACCACCATCATGGACGCCGAGGACTCGGTGGCGGCCGTGGACGCGCCCGACAAGGTGGGGGTCTACCGCAACTGGCTCGGCCTCATGCAGGGCACGCTGACCGCGACGTTCCCGAAGGGAAGCGGCACCGTCACGCGGCGCATGAACCCGGACCGCACGTATCACCAGCCCGGCGGGGGTGAGCTGACGCTCCGGGGCCGGTCGCTGCTGCTGGTGCGCAACGTGGGCCACCACATGATGACCGACGCGGTGACGCTCGAGGGACGCGACACGCCCGAGACGATCCTGGATGCCATGTGCACGGTGGCGATCGCGCTGCACGACCTGCGGGGGCGCCGCGTCAACAGCAGCACGGGCAGCGCCTACATCGTCAAGCCGAAGATGCACGGCCCCGACGAGGTGGCGTGGGCCGACGCGCTCTTCGCCCGCGTGGAGGACGCGTTCGAACTGCCGCGCGGCACGCTCAAGATGGGCATCATGGACGAGGAGCGGCGCACCACGCTCAACCTGCGCGAGTGCCTGCGCGCCGCGAAGGATCGCGTGGTGTTCATCAACACCGGCTTCCTCGACCGCACCGGCGACGAGATCCACACCGCGATGGAAGCGGGTGCGATGATCCGGAAGGGCGACATGAAGGGCTCGGCCTGGATCAAGGCGTACGAGGACTCCAACGTCGAGGTGGGCCTGCGCTGCGGGCTCAAGGGCCGCGCGCAGATCGGCAAGGGGATGTGGGCCGCGCCCGATCGCATGGCGGCGATGCTGGACCAGAAGATCGGCCACGCGAAGGCGGGCGCGAACACGGCGTGGGTGCCCTCGCCGACGGCCGCCACGCTGCACGCGCTGCACTACCACCAGGTGAACGTGGCGGAGCGTCAGGAGGAGCTGGCCGAGAGCGGCATGCACGCGTTGCTCAACGACCTGCTCACGGTGCCGCTCGCGCTAGGGACCAAGTGGACGCCGGCGGAGGTGCAGGCGGAGCTCGACAACAACGCGCAGGGCATCCTGGGCTACGTGGTGCGCTGGGTGGACCAGGGCGTGGGGTGCTCGAAGGTGCCCGACATCAACGATGTCGGGCTGATGGAGGACCGGGCCACGCTCCGCATCAGCAGCCAGCACATCGCCAACTGGCTGCGCCACGGCATCTGCACCGAGGCGCAGGTGCGGGAAACGCTCAAGCGCATGGCGGCCGTCGTGGACAGGCAGAACGCCAGCGACCCCCTCTACCGGCCGATGGCGCCGGGATTCGACGGGCCGGCGTTCCAGGCCGCGTGCGACCTCGTGTTCAAGGGTCGCGCGCAGCCGAACGGCTACACCGAGTTCATCCTGCACGCGCGGCGGCGCGAGGCGAAGGCGCGCTGGGGCTGAACGCCCATCAGCGGGCCGGCACCATCAGCACGGGGATCGTGCTGCGTCGCAGCACCGCGTGGCTGATGCTGCCCACCAGGATGTCGAACATGGCGCCGTGGCCGTGCGTGGCCATGACGATGAGGTCCACCTCGAGCTTGGCGGCCTCGCCGAGGATCGTGTCGGCCGTGGGACCGCGGACGAGCAGCGGCGTCGCCTCGATGCCGACGTCGCGCAGCACCTTGGCGTGTTCCTGCAGCCGCCGGTGCTCGTCGCGATACTCGTGGGCCACCTGGTCGCGCACCGCTGCGGAGCCCGCGTCGTAGCCGACGAACACCGGATCGGGCTCGGCCACGTGCAGGAGCCACACGCTGGCGCCGGTGTCGCGCGCCACCGCCGTCGCGGTGGCGAGCACGCGCTCGGTGGCGGAGCTCAGGTCGAGCGGAACGAGCAGTCGCATCGGGCTCAGTCTCCCTTCCGTCGCTCGGCGCTCACGCGCTCGACGATGGGCTGCAGCGCAGCCGTGAACCGCTTCGCCTCCGCAGCCGACAGGTGTGACCACTCCGGCAGCCGATAGCCCTGCAGTTCCGGATGGTCCTCGAAGTGGATGCCCGGCGCCCCGCTCTCGGCGAGCAGCACGTCCCAGGTCTCGGCGCGCGGGAACACGCGGTTCTCGAACTCCAGGTAGCGCTCACCGCTCGGGGGCCGGACGAAGATCACCTCGATGCCCCGGGCCTGCAGCGCCTGCGTCGCCTTCACCGCGCGCGTGATCTGCTCGCGGCGTGTCTTCAGCACGGCCTCGGGCCCGCCCGGGGGCGGCATGTCGAACTCCTGCGCCCAGACGCGGCGCGCAATGGCAACGTACGCCGAGTCGGACTCGACCTTGTGCCACATGCGGGTCGAGCGGTCGCGATCGCTCAGCGACAGCTTGCGCACGTCCTCGAACACGAAGACACCGTCGCGCTTCGGCCAGGGCTGCCGCTTCAGCACCTTCGGCAACGCGAAGTCCTCGTCGTAGAACGCCAACCAGGGCTCGACCAGCGCCATCGACAGCCACTGGCCGGCACGCTGCGCTGGAGTCTCCTTGTGGTAGAGCTTGAACGCCTTGCCGCGATAGCTGAAACCCGAGAAGAAGAGGTCCGGCGCGACGCCCACCAGCAGCCGGCCCGTGAAGTCGGAATCGGCGGCGAGTTCCTCCATCAAGGGGACCGGCGACGTGCCCTCGAGCGCCAGCTGGATCGGCCGTTCACCCCCGACGCGCTCCCAGGTGGGCAGGTCGATGTCGAACAGCATGCGCGAGGCGCCCGTGATCACCGTCTTGTGGCCCTCGCCCCGGTCGATGCGCCGGCGCTCGATGGTCCACTGCCCGTCGCTGTTGTAGTAGCTCGGGATGCTGCCGAAGCTTCGCCAGTACAGTTCCCAGCCAATGAGCCCCACCACGAACACCGCGAGCGCGACCAGGACCACCCGGCCCAGGTCCCGCGCGGGCAGCGGGCGTTCGTACGTTTCCTCGAGCGTGAGCACCGGCTCAGAACTGGAAGTAGATGAACGCATCGCTGCCCCCCTGCGTGATCGCGATGAGGAAGGCCATGGCGCCCCAGAGGACGCCGGCGGCCGTGACGGGCAGGCGCTGCACTTCGGCGTGCAGTTCGCGCTCGCGCATGTAGGCGTGCACCAGGAGGATGCCGCCGACTACGGTGACCGCGCTCACGATGCGGTACGTGGAGAGCACCGGCTCGCCGCCGGTATCCAGGCCGAGCATGGCGGAGATCATGCGCTGCGCGGTGGCGAACTCCCGCGCGCGGAAGAAGACCCAGGTCACGTTGACGAGCGCATAGGTCAGCAGCACGAGTCCCACGCGCACCGACCAGCGGCCCCACAGGTCCAGGTGCCCGAACCAGCGGCGCAGGTACCGCTCGGCCACGAGGTAGAAGCCGTGCAGGCCGCCCCACACCACGAACGTCCATGCCGCCCCGTGCCACAGCCCGCCGAGGAGCATGGTGAGCATCAGGTTGACCTGTGTGCGCCCGGGTCCCTTCCGGTTGCCGCCGAGGGGCACGTAGAGGTAGTCGCGCAGCCAGGTGGAGAGCGAGATGTGCCAGCGGCGCCAGAAGTCCGAGAAGCCGATGGCGGCGTAGGGATAGCGGAAGTTGTCGATCATCGAGAAGCCGAGCACCAGCGAGGCGCCGATGGCCGTCGTGGTGTAGCCCGCGAAGTCGCAGAAGATCTGTCCCGAGAAGGCGAGCGTGCCGAGCCAGGCGTCGAGCGGATGCACCAGCTTGTCGGCGCCGAACACCGCGTCGGCCACCGGGGCGAGGAAGCCGTCGGCCAGCACGATCTTCTCGAACAGGCCGAGCGTCATCAGCATCAGGCCCCACGCCACCTGCTGCCGCGTGGCGGTGCGCGGCGTGGCGAACTGGGGCATGAGGTCGGTGGGCCGCACGATGGGGCCCGCCACCAGCTGCGGGAAGAACGTGACGAACAGCGCGAAGTCGAGGAACGAGCTCGCGGGGCGTGCCCGCCGGAGGTACACGTCGAGCGTGTAGGACATCGTCTGGAACGTGTAGAACGAGATGCCCACCGGCAGGACGATGTCCCACTTGGGCGGCTGGTAGGCGATGCCCGCCGAGGCGAGGAGCGCCGAGAAGTTCTCGAGGAGGAAGCCGCCGTACTTGAAGTAGCCGAGGAGCCCGAGGTTGGCCACGATCGAGATCATCAGGATGGCGCGCCGCCTCGCCGTCCCTTCCGCCGTATCCAGCCACTGCGCCGCCTTCCAGTCGATGACCGTGGAGATCCACAGCAGGACGACGAAGGGCGGGTTCCAGGCGGCGTAGAAGATGTAGCTCGCGACCAGCAGGACCAGCTTCTTCGTGCGCCAGGCGAACGGCATCCGGTGCAGCGCCACGACGATCGCGAAGAACGCGATGAAGGTCAGCGAGTTGAAGGTCATCGACTTCCTCTGGCGGGGTGGGGACGGCGGACCAGACAGTATGCGTCCCGGGACCGGCGAGCGCCAGCATGGGAGGGAAGCGCGGATTGCGGCCCGCCGACCCGGGGTTATGATGGTGGCTCACCCCGACCAGGACGGACGCGTGCGCGGAGCTGGCTGGCTCGGACTGGGACTCGTCATGCTCGGCGCATGCAGCCGGGAGGGCGCATCGATGGACACCGCCGCACTGCAGGAGTTCGCCGCCAGCTACACCGCCGCCTGGTGCAGCCAGGACGCGGCGAGCGTCGCGTCGTTCTTCGCCGAGGACGGGTCGCTGACCATCAACGGGGGAGCACCGGCGGTCGGGCGGGCGAGCATCACCGCCTCGGCGCAGGGATTCATGTCGGCGTTCCCCGACTTGGTCGTCCGGTTGGACAGCCTGCGCCCGCACGGGCAGCGGATCGAGTACCACTGGACCCTCACGGGCACGAACACCGGCCCGGGGGGCACGGGCAGGCCCGTCCGCATCAGTGGCTACGAGGAGTGGACGATGGGCGCGGACGGCCTCATCGCCGCATCGCTGGGACATTTCGACGAGGCCGAGTACCGGCGGCAGTTGAACCAGGCCTCGTGACGCAAGGTCAGGCAGGATCCACCCGATCATCCATGGCACGCGCGAGGCGCCGCAGCAGTCGCTGCTGCGCCTCGTTGCCGCTCTGCCCCGCCGCACGCGCGTAGTCCGCGGCGGCCGCTCCTGCGTCGCCCGCGCGGTCGTGCAGCCATCCCGACACCGCATGCAGCCACGGATAGTGCGCAAGCGCCGGATCGGCGCGCGACGGCGCGAGCGCGGCGAGGGCCGCCTCGGCGCCGTGCACCATGGCCACCGCCACGGCACGGTTGAGCGCGGTGACGCTGCCCGGTGCGACCTGCTGCAATCGATCGTATGCGGTGAGGATCGTGGGCCAGTCGGTGGCCTCGAAGGACGGCGCCGCGGTGTGCAGCGCCGCCACCTGCGCCTCGAGATGGTAGCGCGTGAGCCCGCCGCCCCTCGCCGCCCGCTCGAGGTGCCGGAAGCCGAGCGCCATGAGGTCGCGGTCCCACCGCGAGCGATCCTGGTCCGGAAGCAGCACCACGTCCCCCTGCGCGTCCGCACGCGTCGGCATGCGGGCCGACTGCAGCGCCACGAGCGCTGCCAGTGCGTGGGTGTCGGGCGCATCGCCCTCGGGATGCGCGGCAACGAGGCGCACCAGCCGCAGCGCCTCGCGGCACAGGTCCATCCGCACCACCGCATCGCCCGTCGCGGCCGCGTACCCCTGCGTGAAGAGCTGGTGCAGCACGGCGAGCACCCGGTCGCGACGCTGGGCGAGCGCTCCGGACCGCGCACCCTCGTCGGGTGCGAGGCGCAGGTCGCGCAGTTGCCGCTTCACCCGCACGAGACGCTGCGCGACGGTGGCCTCGGTCAGGAGCAGGCCGCGCGCGATCTCGCCGGCGGAGAAGCCGCCCACCGCGTGCAGCGTCAGCGCGATCGCCGCGTCGGCCGAGAGGGCCGGATGGCTGCAGAGCAGCAGCAGGGCGACGCTGTCGTGGCCGGCGGCGGCCTCCGGCTCGGCGTGTCCCGCCCCCTCGAGCGCCGCGAGCCGTTCGGCCTCCTCCCCGCGGCGGGCCCGGCGCAGCCGATCCACCGCGCGATGCCGCGCGACGGTGAAGAGCCATGCGCCGGGCGCGGGCGGCACGCCGTGGAACGGCCAGCGCCGGAGCGCCTGCATGAGCGCATCCTGCACCGCGTCCTCGGCGAGGTCGAAGTGCTCCACGCCGAGCCGGCGCACGAGCGCCGCCACGAGCCGGCCCGACTCGTGACGGAACAGGTGCTCGACCAGCGCGCCCACCGAAGCGGAGGAGCCGGGCCCGGCCACGCTCAGACCAGGTCCACCGCGCGCACCTCGACCCAGCCGTTGGCCAGGTGCGGGCAGCGCCGCGCCACCGCCGTCGCCTCGGCCTCGTCGGCCGCCTCGATGAGGAAGTAGCCGCCGACGATCTCCTTCGCCTCGGCGAACGGCGCGTCGACGATGCCGCCGTTCTCCGCCCGCGCCACGCGTCGCCCGGGACCGTCGGCGAGCTTGACGCCACGCACCAGCTTGCCGGCCTCGGCCAACTCCCCGGCCCACGCGTTGTACGCCTCGATGATGCGCTGCATCTCCTCGGCGCTGAGGGAGGCAGTGAAGGTCGGGCTCTCGTGCAGCAGCAGCATGAACTGGGACATCGGTCGTCCTCGCGGTGTGGAGTGGGTGATCCCGCGAGCCGGGATCACCCCCAGAACGATCGGGCCGGGCGCGACTCGACAATGCCGCCGCACGCGGCCGAGACACAAGGGCGCCGACCCCGCGACCGGCCTCCTAGTCGCAGGCGAAGCACCGTTCCACCCGCGCCATGAAGCAGCCCGCCTCGGCGTTTCGGAGGTGCACGTAATCCACGCCGGGGGTGGCGAAGACGTCGGCGATCACCCGCTCGGGTGGGACATCCTCCACCGGCTCCTGCCGCTCGAGCCAGCCGCCGTCCGAGTAGCCCTCGATCACCATGGGCAGCGCGCGCAGGTCGCCGGGCAGCTCGAGCGCATCGTAGCGCTCGCACGGCTCGGCGTGGATGAACACGGGACCCGGCGCCGGGAGTGCGCCCTCGCCGCGCATGGGCTGGTAGGTGAAGAGCAAGCGGTCCTCCTGCCCCGTGCGGAAGGTGCGCAGGCACAGCCGGCAGGGGCCGTAGCCCGTCGCCGTCTCGCGGTGGACGGGGTGGCCGTAGCCGGGGGAGCGCAGGGTGGCGCGGACTTCGGTCGCGGTCTCGGCGGGCAGGCCGAGGAATCGGAAGACGGACATCGGGGCCTCGCGTCGAGTTGAGGGCCCAAGATGCGACGTCGCCGATGGCGGCGCCTCCGGATTCCTGCGCTCGAACTGGCGCATCCCGGAGCGGACGATCAACTTGTCGTGGCACGCGCCCATGCGGCTGCACGCACCGCCCGTCCCCGGAGAACATCGTGACCCGTCGCACCCGCTGGCTCGCTGCCGCGCTTCTTTCGGCCTGGCCGAGCATCGGCGTCGCCCAGTCGGCGACGCCCGCCCCCTACCTCTACGTCTGGGCCGGCGACGCCGACAGCGTCGAGAACGACTTCCTCGCCGTGATCGACGTCCGCCCCGGATCGCCGACGTACGCGCGTGTGCTGTCCACCGTCTCGGCCGGTGCGCGCGCCACGCGGCCGCACCACACCGAGCACCAGCTCGAGGCCGATCGGGTGCTGTTCGCCAATGGCTTCGCGGCCGGGCGCACGTTCCGCTTCGACCTCTCCCGACCCGCCCAGCCGCGCCTGCTCGGCTCCTTCACCGAGCTCGGCGGCTACAGCTTCCCGCACTCCTTCGTGCAGATGGCGAATGGACGGCTGCTCGGCACGTTCCAGGGGCGCGGACGGAAGAACATCCCGCCGGGCGGCTTGGTCGAACTCGACCGGGAAGGCCGGCTCGTGCGCGCCAGCAGTGCCCGCGTGGCCACGATCGACAGTGCACAGATGCGCCCCTACAGCCTGGCGGTGCTGCCGGCGATCGACCGCGTCGTGTCCACGAGCACCGACATGACCGGCGACTTCGGGGCGCACCTGCAGGTGTGGCGGCTGTCCGACCTGAGCCTGCTGCAGACGATCGAGCTGCCGGCCACCGGGGCGCGCGACGGCCATGCCCACCACGCCTCCATTACGTCGAAGACCGAGGACCACCACCTGTTCCCCGGCGAGCCGCGCGTACTCGCGGACGGGCGCACGGTGCTCCTCGGGACGTTCACCTGCGGATTCTACCGCGTCACCGACATCGACGCGCCGAGCGCGCGGGTGGAATTCCTGTTCGCGTTCGGCGGCGAGAACTGCGCGGTCCCGGTGCTCGCGGGCCCGTGGTGGATCCAGACGGTGCCCGACGAGCACGCGCTGGTCACGCTCGACATCCGAGACGCGGCGCATCCGCGCGAGGTTAGCCGGGCGACGTTCGACTCCACCTTCGCGCCGCACTGGCTGGCGCTGGACGAGGGCGGCTCGCGCCTAGTGGTGAACGACGGGCGGGCCCGGATGCAGCTCGTGCGGCTCGACCAGCGCACGGGCGCACTCACGATCGACCAGGCTTTCCGCGACGAGGGGGCGTCGTCGCCCGGCGTGAGCTTCGACCGTCCGCGCTGGCCGCACGGTGCCACGGGCCCCGCGGCGCCTCACGGCTCGGTCTTCGCGCGGTCGGAGTGACCCGCGCCTGACCCGTCACGCACACACCGGAGCAGCGCATGAGTGATCGCCCCATCCGCTTCACCGTCGAGTTCAACGTCACGCTCGGCAAGTTCGACGCCTTCGAGGACGTGGCGCGCGAGATGACGCGCGACACCCAGCCGGAGCCGGGAACGCTCGTCTACGACTGGTACCTGAGCC
>DASUOW010000153.1:0-5708 GCA_036276435.1 Gemmatimonadales bacterium | reverse complement strand
CAGCGGCCGGACGCGCGCCGCCCGTTTCTTCGGCGCCGGGCCCGCGACGCCGATCCACCACGAAGACCGAGCCCGGCAGCGTCTTCGCGTAGCTCTTCATCTCGGTCGCGAGCTCGGAGACCTGCGCCGGGTGCGTGAAGGTGCGATGCCGGTTGGTGACGATGCCGATCGAGAGCGTCATCATCGGCACCCGGTGCAGCTGGCCGCGGCGGTCCTTGCCGAAGAAGTAGCCCGCGCGGCGGTCCTGTTCATTGTACTGCAGCGGGATGAGCGTGTCGAACACGCCGATGATCTCGGTGCAGACCGGTCCGATGTCGGCGGCCGGGATGATGAAGATGAAGTCGTCGCCGCCGATGTGCCCGACGAAGCCGCGCGGGCCCAGGCTGCCCTTCACCACGTCGTGCAGCAGCCGCGACAGCAGGTAGATGACCCGGTCGCCGTCGTAGTAGCTGTAGCGGTCGTTGTATTCCTTGAAGTGGTCGAGGTCCGCGTAGCAGACCGCGAACTCGCTCTGCGCGTCGAGCTGGCGCCGGATCTCGCGCTCGATCTCGGTGGTGCCGGGAAGCCGCGTGGAAGGATGCACCGCCACGTCGCGCTCGGTGCGCACGCGCATCGCCTCCACTCGCGCCAGCTGCTCTTCCGGTGAGAAGTATCCGGTCAGGACCTCGTCCGCCCCCGCCGCGAACCAGAGGCGGACTGCCTCGCTGTCGTGGTCGGTGACCAGGGCCACTACTGGCGTAATGCCAGTGAACGCGTCGGCCTTGAGCCGCCGGACCAGCTCCAGGCCGGCCTCCCCGGACCGCTGGGCATCCACGAAGAGCACGCAGGGATGGCCCCGGAGGACGATTCCCTCGATCTCCTCCGCGCTTCCGAGACCCACCACCGGGAAGGCGTGCTCGGTGGCCCACTGGCTCACCAGCGGCGGCACCACGCCCCCGTCGGGCGCGAAGTGGATGATCGTCGGGCGGGTTCGCAAGCTTGGCTCAAGTCCTTTCAGGGACGCAACTTGGCACCACGGCCTCGAGCCGGGTGCGCCGGCTCACATGAAGAACGCCGCAATCCCGACCATGACGTACAGGGCCAGCAGCTGCACCCCCTCGAACCAGTGCGATTCCCCGTCCAGGGTCAGCACGGCCGCCGTCACGGTCGCCAGCGCCAGCACCAGCACCTCGAAGGGCGTGAAGACGAGGTCCATCGGGACCCCCATGGCCACGCCCACGAAGACGAGGATCGGCGCCACGAGGAGTGCAACCTGCGTGCTCGACCCGAGGGCGATCTGCAGGGACAGGTCCATCTGCCCCTTCCGGGCGAACACCACGGCCGAGGCGTGCTCGGCCGCGTTGCCGATGATGGGCACCACGATGAGGCCGAGGAACATGGCACTGAGCCCGAGCGTGCTGGACACCTCGCCGATGGCGTGCACGAGCAGCTCCGACTCGACCGCCACGCCGGCCGTCGCGAGCGCGAGCACGAGCGACGCCTTGCCGATGCTCCAGGTGGGCCCCTGTACCGGATGCGCCTCGCCGCCCAGCAGGTTGCTGTGGGTGCGCAGGGTGAAGAGCAGCGACGCGGCGTACGTCAGCAGCAGCACCACGCCGATCTCGAGCGAGATGGTGCGCTCGTCGGCGACCAGGGTCGCATCCCGGCGATGCAGGTTGTGGTACAGCGCCGGCAGGACGAGGCTCACCACCGAAAGGAACAGCATCCCCGCGCTCATCCCCGTGTTGGTGCGGTTGAAGCGCAGCACCGGGCGCTTCAGGCCGCCGGCGACGAACGCCAGGCCGAGGATGAGCAGCAGGTTGCCGATGATGCTGCCCGTGATGGAGGCCTTCACCACGCTGACGTAGGTGGCCACCTTCGCCGGATCCGTCGTGAGCACCGCTGCCGCCGCGCGCAGGCCCATGATCGCGATGATGAGCTCGGCCGCGTTGCCGAACGTGGCGTTGAGCAGTCCGCCGATGGTGGGCCCGGTGCGCGCCGCGATGTGCTCGGTGGCCTCGCCCATGAGGCCCGCCAGCGGCAGCACCGCGACGCACGCCGTGACGAACACCAGCACCGGCGACGCGTGGAAGTACCCCATGGCGATGCTGGCCGGCACGGCGAGGAGCAGGAGCGTGCGCCACAGCGGCGGCTTCGGTTTCGGCGCCAGCTTGCCCAGCGAGGGCACCCGCTCCACCGGCCGCTCCTCCACGTCCGGCACGGGATCGCGCCGCGCCCCGACCTCGTTGGTCCGCGCCCCGCGCGGTTCCCTCGGCTCGCGTGCTTCGCGGCCCTCGCGCGGCTTCTTCTCCTTCTGGGTCTGGGGCGTCTTCTCCCTGGGCGCCTGCTCCTTCTGCGGCTGGCGCACCTTCTCACGCTTCGGGGGCGCGTCGGCCGGAACGTCCGCCGCGACCGGCGGTTCGTCGACCGGCAGGCCGGCCCGCCGCTGGATCTCGGCGCGCGCGTTCGCCGCTCCGATGCCCCGCTCGGCGAGCGCCTTGCCCAGCGCGCCGCGCTGGTCGGCCACCGCGGCGAGGAGCAGCGACACGTCGCTCACCTCGTCGTCGCCCCGGCCGCTGTCGAGAAGGCGGCGTGCGTGCGACGTGAGCGGCAGCGTGCCGTCCGGCGATTCCTCCCCTCGGGCGCGCACCTTCTTCGGGCCGCTCTCGAGCCGCTGCTGCACCTGGGCGCCGTCGATGCCCAGGCCCTGCAGCACCTCCCCGGCGAGAGGGCTGGTACGCAGCACGCCGAGCAGCACGTGCTCGGAGCCGACGACCTCGTGCCCGAGACGCGCGGCTTCCGCCTGTGCCTGCTCCAGCGCCCGGCGGGCGCTCTCGTGCATCCGTCGTTCCGTCATGCGGGCCGCATCGCGAAGGGAGGAGCGCTCACGCCGGGGGCGTCAGCGAATGACCGGCGGGAAGGTGTTCTCGTCGAGCGGGGTGGCTTCCTCGATGAGCATGATCGGGATGCCCTCCTCGACCGCGAAGACGAGCCGTGAGGGCCGGCAGATCAGGACCTCGGGCGGGCCCTCGTGATACTCCAGCGGACCCTTGCACTTGGGGCAGACGAGGATCTCCAGCAACTCCTGCGGCAGGCTCATCGATCCCGTTCCTCCGAGGGCGGAAACCCGAAGCGGGTCAGGGCCGCGGGATCGCGGCGCCACTTCGGCAGCACCTTCAGCCAGCACTCCAGGTAGACCTTTTCGCCCAGCAGGTCCTCGAGCCGGGTCCGGGCATGCGTGCCGATGCGCTTGAGGGTCTCGCCCTTGTGGCCGATGACGATCCCCTTCTGCGACTCCCGCTCGACGTACAGGTTGACCCGAATGTACACCGGGCGCTTCTGCTCCCGGAACTCCTCCACCTCGGCCGTGAAGCTGTACGGCAGCTCCTCGCCGAGGAGGTCGAAGGCGGCCTCGCGGAGGTACTCCACGACGAAGAAGCGGAGCGGCTGGGTGCCGACGTCGTCGGGGTCGAATTCGAAGGGCGCCTCGGGCAGCAGCGTGCCGACGTGCGCGAGCAGCGCCGGGAGGCCCTCCCCCGTCTCGCTCGACACCACGAAGGCAGTCCGTTCGAGCTCGGCGCGGCGCGCCGGCGAGACCATGTCGCCCTTGGTGTAGACGGTGATCACCGGCGCCCGGGCAGGCGTCTCCAGCCGCGCCACGGACTGGAAGTCCGGCGCGGGCGCCTCGGGCGCCGGATGGAGATGGAGGATCACGTCCACCTTGCCGAGCCGTTCCTCGGCCAGATGGCGCATGCGCTGCTGCATCAGGTAGGCGGGCTCGAGGAGCCCGGGCAGGTCGTGCAGCACCATCTGCGTGTCGCCCTCGGTGAGCAGGCCCACGGTCGGAATCCGCGTGGCCTGCGCCTTCGGGCTGACGATGGCGAGATGGGTGCCGACGAGCCTGTTCAGCAGGGACGACTTGCCGACGTTGGGGACGCCGGCGAACCCGACATGGCCGCACTTGGTCATGCCGGGAATGTACCCCGGTGGGAGGGGGTCTAGTGGCGGGCGCGGACCGAGCGGAGCAGTGCCGCGCGGCGCAGTCGGCCGCGGTCCTGCGAGGCATCGGCCGCGGGGGTGCCTGTGCCGCCGAGGTGCCGCGCCAGGGTCCGCACCGTGGGGAAGCGGAAGACGTCGGTGAGCGCGAAGTCGAGCCCGGTCAGCTGGCGGATGCGCTCCCTGCCCTGAATGGCGAGCAGCGAGTTGCCGCCGAGGTCGAAGAAGTTCTGCTCGCGGCCGACTGACTCCACCTTGAGCACCTCGCACCAGATGCCGGCGATGAGCGTCTCCATCTGCTCGTCTGCGACGCCGGCGGGCTCGACCCCGCTCGGGTCGGGCGCGGGCGTGCGCGAGAACACTTCCGCCGGCACGCCGACGGCGCTGGCCAGGTCCGGAACGTCCTGCACGACCGCCGAGCCCGCGCCCACCGTCGCCCAGGCGCCGATGGTGATCTCCGGCAGGATCGACGCGTTGGAGCCCACGTACGCACCCTCGCCCAGCACTACGCGCGCGTTGAGCACGGCGTTCGGCGCCACCACGCAGCAGGGCCCCACCTTCGCCTCATGGCCTACCACCGCCCCCATGAACACGCACGAGCCCTCGTCCAGCGAGGACTCGGGCCCGAGCGTGACGTTCTGGTAGACGATGACGTCGCGCGCGAGGGTGACGCCCTCGAGCTCCACGTCGGGGCTGACGAGCGTGGCGAACGGCACGCCCGAGGCGAGGATGCGCTCGCGCACGGCGCGGCGGCCCTTGGTGGCGCGCGCCACCAGGTTGGCGGCCTCGGAGCACGCGGGGTCGGCCTCGTGGAGCGCACCGATGGAGCCCACCACCTCGATGCCCAGGCGCCTGAAACCCAGCTTCGCCGGATCGTCGTCGAGCAGCACGATGCGGTCCCAGCGCGCCTCGCGCCGGTTGATCACGAGGGCGAGGCGCACCCCCTCGGAATTCCCCGCCCCGCAGAGATAGAGCGTGCGCACGGGCTCAGGCCTGCGGCGCGCCGGCGGGGCGGATGCGCTGCGCCGCACCCGTCATCCAGTCGGTGCAGGTGTGGCAGCGCTCGGGCAGCTCGTCGTAGCGATGCTCGAGGTGCAGCTCGCGGTAGCCACCCAGGTCGGCCCAGAGCTCGGCGAGCGGCGCATGCCACGCGTTCCCGACGCCTTCCTCGCCCTCGGTGTCGCCGGGACAGCGCGGCACCCGGCCGTCCCAGAACACGTGCATCATCGTGATGGCCCACGGACACGGGATGCGCTCGGCCTTCGGCACCTTGAGCGGCGTCACGAACTTGCCGCCCCAGCTCAGCTGGTTGCGCACCTTGAGGGTGGCGCCGCGGGCGAGCCAATGGTCGCAGAAGGGCTGCAGCTCGTGGGCGTTCCCCTCCATCTCGATGAACTGCACCTGGATCTCCGGCCCCTCGGCACGCGCCTGCCGCAGCTCGAGCAGCTTCTCGACGTTGGCGTAGACCACGTCGCGGTCGCTGCCCACGCGCACGGCCTCGTACGTGGCCTTCGTGAAGCCGTCGATGCCGATCACGATCAGGTCGACGCCGGAGTCGAGCAGCAGGTCGGCGACGTCGCGCGTGAGCAGCAGGCCGTTGGTGTTCACGTTCACCGACTGCAGGCCCACCAGCTTGCCGTAGCGGATCATCCGCACGAGCAGGTCCGGCTCCAGCAGCGGCTCGCCGCAGAAGGAGAACCAGCACTCGGTCTGCGGCGAGATGGCGGCCACCT
>DASUOW010000152.1:0-46623 GCA_036276435.1 Gemmatimonadales bacterium | reverse complement strand
GCCGGTGCCGATGCTGAGCACGAGGCGGAGGGGTTCGAGGCGGAGAATCCGCTGTTCATCCTCTACACCTCCGGCACCACCGGGAAGCCCAAGGGCATCGTGCACACCACCGCCGGCTACCTCACCCAGGTGGCGGCCACGACGAAGTACGTCTTCGACCTCAAGGACGAGGACGTCTTCTGGTGCACGGCCGACATCGGCTGGGTCACGGGCCATTCATACGTCGTGTACGGCCCGCTCGCCGTCGGTGCCACCGTGGTGATGTACGAGGGCGCGCCCGACTGGCCCGAGCGCGACCGCTTCTGGAAGATCTGCGCGCGCTACGGCGTCACCGTGTTCTACACGGCGCCGACGGCCATCCGCGCGTTCATGAAGTGGGGCCCCGAGCACCCGAAGCGGCACGACCTCTCGTGCCTGCGCCTCCTCGGCTCGGTGGGCGAGCCGATCAATCCCGAGGCGTGGATGTGGTACCACGAGCACATCGGGGCGGGCCGCTGCCCCATCGTGGACACGTGGTGGCAGACGGAGACGGGCGGCATCATGATCACGCCACTCCCCGGCGTCACCACCACCAAGCCGGGCTCCGCCACCCACCCCTTCCCCGGCATCTCGGTGGCGCTGCTCGACCAGCAGGGCAAGGAGATCGAGAAGGGCGGCGGCTTCCTGGTGCTCACCGAGCCGTGGCCCGGCATGCTGCGCACCATCTACGGCGACGACGCGCGCTACCGCGAGACGTACTGGAGCCGCTTCCCCGGCAGGTACTTCGCCGGCGACGGCGCCAAGGTCGACGACGAGGGCTACTGGTGGATCCTCGGTCGCGTCGACGACGTGCTCAACGTGGCCGGCCATCGCATCGGCACCATGGAAGTGGAGAGCGCGCTGGTGGACCACCCCTCGGTCGCCGAGGCGGCGGTGGTGGGCAAGCATCACGACCTGAAGGGCCAGGCCATCGCGGCGTTCGTCACGCTCAAGGAAGGCCACCGGCACACGGCCGAGCTGCGCGACGACCTGAAGGAGCACGTGGCCAAGAAGATCGGTGCCATCGCGCGGCCGGACGACATCCTCTTCAGCGCCGACCTGCCGAAGACCCGCAGCGGCAAGATCATGCGCCGCCTCCTGCGCGACATCGCCGAAGGGCGCGCGCTCGGCGACACGACCACGCTCGCCGACCCGGGCGTCGTGGCGCGGCTCAAGGAGACGTACGAGGCCGAGGAGAGCTAGAGCGGCCGGAAGAGCTCGACGAGATCCAGCGTGAACGGCTCGCGGGCCCCCTCGGGGTGCCACGCGAGCCGTTCGCGTTCGAAGGCGGGAAAGGTCATGTCGGGCGTCCAGCGCTCCACCAGCTGCGCGTCCGCATCCACCATCCAGTAGAGTGGCACGCCGACTTCCTGGTAGAGCCGTCGCTTGGTGAAGCGATCGGCCCGGGTGGAGGACGGACTCAGGACCTCCACCACCAGCGGCAGGTGCTGCATGCGCGCCCACGTCATGGTGCGCGCCTCGTCCATGTCCACGGCGAACAGGTCGGGCTGGACGAGCACATCGGGCGCCCACGAGATGTCTGCCGGCGAGGACAGCAGCACGCCGATGGGCTCGCGCTCCAGATACTTCCCGACCGCGAGCTGCAGCCGGGCGAGCACGAGCTGGTGGAGAGGCCGTGGCGACGGGGTCACCAGCAGCTCCCCGTGCACGACCTCGTACCGGTTGCCGTCGTCCGGCAGTTGCCGGACCATCTCGGCGCTGTAGTAGAGCGGCGCAGCCATGCCCATATAGTCGGCTCGGCGGGAGAAGGGACGCAAGGGGGCATGCCCCATGATCGCGCGGTGCCGACCGGCCCCCGTCATCATATCGACGCACAGCGGCGCCTCTTGCCTCGCAAACCGCGCCGCACGATCCTCCACCACTCCTTCCATCGTCAGGATTCGCCCTCATGCGTCTCCCCGTCGCGCTGCTGCTGCTTGCCGCGCCCCTTGCCGCCCAGTCCATCCCGAACTCCCCGCCGCTCGACAAGGCGCTGGCGCGCGAGATCTACGCGGAGCTCGTCGGCATCAACACGTCGCACTCCACCGGCAGCACCACCGTCGCCGCCGAGGCGATGGCGAAGCGGCTCCTGGCCGCCGGCCTGCCGAAGGAGGACGTGCAGGTGCTCGAGCCCGTGGCGCGGAAGGGCAACCTGGTCGCGCGCTATCGCGGCCGCGGCGCGGCGCCGCCGATCCTGCTGCTCGCGCACATCGACGTGGTCGAGGCGCGCGCGAGCGACTGGACGATCGCGCCCTTCGAGCTCACCGAGCAGGACGGCTGGTTCTACGGCCGCGGCACGGTGGACGACAAGGCGATGGCCGCCATCTGGATCGCCAACCTGATCCGGTACCGGCGCGAGGGCTTCGTGCCCGACCGCGACCTGATCGTGGCCCTCACCGCCGACGAGGAGGGCGGCCCCGACAACGGCGCTGCCTGGCTCGTGAAGGAGCACCCGGCGCTCGTGCGCAGCGCATTCGTGCTCAACGAGGGCGGCGGCGGCGCCCGGCGCGACGGCAAGCGGCTCGCCAACCGGGTGCAGACGACGGAGAAGGTCTACCAGTCGTTCGTGCTCGAGGCGCGCGACCGGGGCGGCCACAGCTCGATCCCGCGGAAGGACACGCCGATCTACCGGCTCGCGGCGGCACTGCTCAAGGTGCAGGCGGTCGAGTTCCCCGCGCGCCTCAACGAGACCACGCGCGAGTACTTCCGCCGCATGGCGCCGCTCGAGCCGGGTCCCCTCGGCCAGTCCATGGCCGCCATCGCGCGCAACCCCGCCGACCGGGCCGCCCTCACCGCACTCGACGCCGAGCCGCTCACGCGCGCCATCCTCCGCACCACCTGCGTGGCGACGCTCGTGGAGGCGGGCCACGCCTCGAATGCGCTGCCGCAGCAGGCGCGCGCCACCGTGAACTGCCGCCTGCTGCCCGGCGAGCGGCCCGAGGAGGTCCAGGCCGCGCTGGCCCGCGCGATCGACGATCCCGGCGTCGCGATCTCGGTGCTGCGCGAGGCCCATTCCGGCGTGGTGAGCGACCCCACGCCGCTCGATCCCGCGATCCTCGGCGCCATCGAGCGCCAGACGGCGAGCATGTGGCCCGGCGTGCCGGTCGTGCCCTTCATGAGCACGGGCGCCACCGACGGCATCTTCTTCCGCAACGCGGGCATCCCGGTGTACGGCGTCTCGGGCCTCTTCGGCGACATCGAGGACAACCGGGCGCACGGGCGGGACGAGCGGATGAAGGTGGAGTCGTTCTACGAGGGGCAGGAATTCCTCTACCGGCTGGTGCGGGAGCTCGCGGTGGTGCCGCGGCCATGATCCCTTCACCGTCCTTTCATCGTCGGGCCACCTGAGAGAATTGCGAGTAGCCGACGCCGGCGAGCGCCGTCACATTCGAGATGGTGAGGTAGTCTCGCCCCCACGCACTCGCATCCAAGGACAGGTGGCCTATGTCTCGCAAGACAGGGGAAGACGCGCCCTCGCGCTTTCCGATCCCGGAACTCACCTCGGACGAAGTGCCGGAAGGCATGGATCGCCGCACCTTCCTCATGAAGAGTGCCGTGATCGGCGCCGCGACGGTGATCACCGGCTGCAACATCCCCGGACCGAAGAAGGGTGACCTTCCCCAGGCGCCGGCCGCCCCCCCGGCGGCGGCGTCCGGCAAGCTCGCGGCCGAGCTGAACGTCGCGAAGAAGTCGAAGGGGCCGGTGATGACGGTGATCGACGAGTTCTACAAGGTCGGTCCCGGGCCCTCGAGCTCGCACACCATCGGGCCGATGCGCATCACCTACGACTTCTACGAGCGCTGCACCAAGCTCCCGCCGGAGACCCTGGCCAAGGCCACGGGCATGAAGGTGCACCTCTTCGGCAGCCTCAGCGCCACCGGCAAGGGGCACGGCACCGAGCGCGCGGCGCTCGCCGGCGTGATCGGCAAGGAGCCGGCGACGATCGACCCGCTGTTCCTCGACGAACTGGCCGCGAAGCCGGACCAGAGCTTCCCGGTGAAGCTGGGCGAGAAGTCGTTCGACGTCTCGCTCAAGGACATCATCTACGACGCGCCCAAGGGCGAGTTCCCGCACGCCAATACCATGACGTGCAAGCTGATGGCCGGCCCCGAGGTGCTGCACGAGCTGGAGTACTACTCGGTGGGCGGCGGCTTCATCGAGTGGAAGGGCTACGAGCCGCCCAAGAAGGGGGCTCCCAAGTACCCCTATTCGACGATGAAGGAGCTGCAGGCGCACGCCGACAAGCACAAGCTATCGATATCGCAGCTGGTCATGGCGAACGAGATGGCCGTCTCGGGGCGGAGCGAGGCCGAGATCAACGCATTCATCGACAAGATCACGACCGCGATGACCAACATCGTGAAGTCGGGCCTGAATGCACCGGTCGCCACGCTCCCCGGCCCCATCAAGCTGAAGACGAAGGCCGGCGAGGTCTACAAGCGCGCCATGGACGACGAGTACCAGGGCCAGCGCGGCGTCGGCGTGGTGGCGGCGTATGCGCTCGCGGGCTCGGAGGAGAACGCCCGCGGTCACCTGGTCGTGACGGCACCGACCGGCGGCTCGGCGGGCGTGATGCCGGCCCTGGTCTACATCGTGGGCGAGGGCGGGGGCCGGAAGCTGTCGCAGGAGAAGATCCGCAAGGGCATGCTCGCCGCGGCGTGCATCGGCTACCTGTGCAAGCACAACGCGACGCTGGCCGGCGCCGAGGGCGGCTGTCAGGCCGAGATCGGGGTGGCGTCCGCGATGGGCGCGGCCTTCCTCGCCGAGGCGCACGGCTTCCCGCATCAGGTGGTGGCCAACTCGGCCGAATCGGCGCTGGAGCACCACCTCGGCATGACCTGCGACCCGGTCGCGGGATTCGTGCAGGTGCCGTGCATCGAACGCTGCGCGTTCGGGGCCGTGAAGTCGTGGGTCGGGTTCATGATCGCCAGCAACGAGATCCCGATCGACCGCCGGGTCGACTTCGACACCACGGTGAACGCCATGGCGCTCACCGCGAAGGAGATGAACGCGAAGTACAAGGAGACCTCGGAAGGCGGCCTCGCGGTCTCGCTGGTGCTCTGCTGAGCGGACGAGGTTCCGTGCCGGAGACGAGATGAACGACACGGGGTCGGCCGCCCTGCGGCCGGCCCCGTCGTCCCTTGAGGAAATTCCACGATGACTGCGACGATCAAGCCCGGAACGGGCAAGTACGAACGGGTGCTGGAGCGCTGCCGCGACCTCGACCCGATTCCGACCGCGGTGGCGTATCCCTGCGAGGCGTCGGCGCTGGCCGCGGCCATGGACGCCGCGCGCGAGGGCCTGATCGCGCCGATCCTGGTCGGGCCGGCCGCGAAGATCCAGGAGCTCGCGACCGCGGGCGGCATCGACCTCGCCGACGCGGAGATCGTGGACGTGGCGGACAGCCGCGCCGCCGCCGCGAAGGCGGTGGCCCTGGTCCGCGAGGGCCGGGCCGAGCTGCTGATGAAGGGCAGCCTCCACACCGATGAGCTGCTCGGCGCGGTGGTGGCGCGCGAGACGGGCCTCCGCACCGGCCGCCGCCTGAGCCACGTGTTCCTGATGGACGTGCCCACCTACCACAAGGTGCTGATCGTCACCGACGGCGCCATCAACATCGCGCCGACGCTCGACGAGAAGGCCGACATCTGCCAGAACGCCATCGACCTCGCGCGCACCTTCGGCGTGGAGCGTCCCAAGGTGGCCATCCTCGCCGCGGTCGAGACGGTGACGTCGAAGATGCCCGCCACCATCGATGCCGCCGCGCTCTGCAAGATGGCGGAGCGGGGCCAGATCACCGGCGGCCTGCTCGACGGCCCGCTCGCGTTCGACAACGCGATCAGCGCCGAGGCGGCGAAGGTGAAGAAGATCACCTCGGCCGTGGCCGGCGACCCCGACATCCTGCTCGCGCCCGACCTCGAGGCCGGGAACATGGTCGCGAAGCAGCTGAGCTTCCTGGCCAACGCCGACAGCGCCGGCCTCGTGCTGGGTGCACGGGTGCCCATCATCCTGACCAGCCGCGCCGACAGCGTGCGGTCCAAGGTCGCCAGCTGCGCGGTCGCCGTGCTCGCGGCACACGCCCGGCGGCAGGGACAGGTTTCCGCGACCTGATCGCGGCCCGGAGGGACGCGACATGGACGACTACGCACTCGTACTCAACGCCGGCTCGTCGAGCCTCAAGTTCTGCGTCTATCGCCGCCCCGCCGACGCCGGCTGGCAGCTCGCGGCACGCGGCCAGATCGAGGGCATCGGCACCGCCCCGCGCCTCGGCGCGAAGGACGGCGACGGCACCCTCCTCGTCGACGAGACGCTCGCTCCCTCGGTGCGCGACGGCCGCGCAGCCCTCGAGGCGCTCGCCGGCTGGCTCCGCTCCTGCTACGGCGGCGCCCGCATCCTCGGCGTGGGCCACCGCGTGGTGCACGGCGGCGCGGCGTACGCCGGTCCCGTCGTGGTCACGCCGGCCGTGATCGACGCGCTCAGGCAACTGGTCCCGCTCGCCCCCCTGCACCAGCCCCACAACATCGCGGCGATCGAGGCCGTGGCCGACCGGCTGCCGGGCGTGCCGCAGGTCGCCTGCTTCGACACCAGCTTCCACCGCGACCAGCCCGCCGTGGCCGAACTGGTGCCGCTGCCGAAGGCCGTCCGCGACGCGGGCGTGCAGCGCTACGGCTTTCACGGCCTGTCCTACGAGTACATCGCCTCGGTGCTGCCCGAGGTCGCGCCGGAGATCGCCGAGGGCCGCGTGATCGTGGCCCACCTCGGCAGCGGCGCCAGCATGTGCGCGCTCAGGCAGCGCAAGAGCGTCGACAGCACGCTCGGCTTCACCGCGCTCGACGGCCTCTGCATGGGCACGCGGCCCGGCACCGTGGACCCCGGCGTGATCCTCCACCTCTTCCAGGGCCTGGGCCTGTCCGCGAAGGACGTGGAGACGATGCTCTACAAGCAGTCGGGGCTCCTGGGCATCTCCGGTACGAGCAACGACATGCGCGACCTGCTCGCGAGCACGGAACCCGCCGCGCGGCTGGCCGTGGACTACTTCGTCTATCAGGCGGCGAAGCAGGTCGGGGCGCTTGCCGCGGTGCTGGGCGGCGTGGACGGGATCGTCTTCACCGCCGGCATCGGCGAGCGCTCGGTGGAGATCCGCCGCCGCATCGGCGAGGCGTCCGCCTGGCTCGGCGTGGCGCTGGACCCCGCGGCGAACGAGCGGCACGGTCCCCGGATCTCCACGGCGGGCAGCCGGGTCTCGGCCTGGGTGATCCCGACCAACGAGGAACTGATGATCGCACGGCACACCGGCGCGATGCTCGGCATCGCCGGCCCCCGCGCCTGAGGGCGCAGAATCCAGGAGCACATGATGACGATGACGGCACCGGCGCCGGCCGCACCCGCGGCAGCGCCTTCCGCATGGGAGGGATTCACCGGGCTGCTCTGGCAGAGGCAGATCGACGTTCGCGCCTTCATCCAGACGAACTACACGCCCTACGACGGCGACCACCAGTTCCTGCAGCCGGCCACGGAGCGGACCCGGCGCATCTGGGCCGCGCTCACCGAGCTCTTCAAGGAGGAGCGGAAGAAGGGCGTGCTGGACATCTCGCAGGTGCCCAGCTCGATCACGGCCCACGCGCCCGGCTACATCGACAAGGACGCCGAGATCATCGTCGGCCTCCAGACCGACGCCCCGCTCAAGCGCGCCGTGATGCCCAACGGCGGCATCCGCATGGTGCTCAGCGCCCTCAAGGCGTACGGCTACGAGCCGGACCCGGTGCTCGTGGACACCTTCACCAAGTACCGGAAGACCCACAACGACGGCGTCTTCGACGCCTATACCGCCGACATCCGGAAGTGCCGCAGCTCGCACATCCTGACCGGCCTGCCGGACGCCTACGGCCGCGGCCGGATCATCGGCGACTACCGGCGCGTGGCGCTCTACGGCGTGGCGCGCCTCATCGAGCAGAAGCAGGCGGAGAAGGCCGCGCTCGATCCGCTGCCGTCGTCGGAAGCGATCATCCGCGACCGCGAGGAGCTCTCCGAGCAGATCCGCGCGCTGAAGGAGCTGGCGCAGATGGGGAAGGCGTACGGCTTCGACATCACCCAGCCGGCGCGCAACGCCACCGAGGCGGTGCAGTGGCTCTACTTCGGCTACCTGGCGGCGGTGAAGGAGCAGAACGGCGCCGCGATGTCGCTGGGACGCGTCTCGACGTTCCTCGACGTCTACTTCGAGCGCGACCTCGCGAACGGCACGCTCACCGAGGCACAGGCCCAGGAGATCATCGACGACTTCGTCATCAAGCTCCGCATCGTGCGCTTCCTGCGCACCCCGGAGTACGACGAGCTCTTCGCCGGCGACCCGACCTGGGTGACCGAATCGATCGGCGGGATGGGCGACGACGGCCGGCCGCTCGTCACGAAGACGAGCTTCCGCGTGCTGCACACCCTGTACAACCTGGGGCCGGCGCCGGAACCGAACCTCACCATCTGGTACTCGCCCCGCCTGCCGGACGGGTTCCGCCGGTTCGCGGCCAAGGTGGCGATCGACACCAGCTCGCTCCAGTTCGAGAGCGACGAGATGATGCGCCGCGCCCTCGGCGACGACGGCGCCATCGCGTGCTGCGTCTCGCCCATGACGGTCGGGAAGCAGATGCAGTTCTTCGGCGCCAGGGCCAACATGGCCAAGTGCCTGCTCTACGCCATCAACGGCGGCCGTGACGAGGTCTCGGGCGAGCAGGTGGGCCCGGCGCTCGCGCCGCTCCAGGGCGACGTGCTGTCGCTCGACGAGGTCGCCGAGCGCCTCGAGCGCATGATGGACTGGCTGGCCGAGGTGTACGTGAGCGCCATGAACGTCATCCACTACATGCACGACAAGTACGCCTACGAGCGCATCGAGATGGCCCTGCACGACCACGGGCCGGTCCGCACGATGGCGTTCGGCATGGCGGGCCTGTCGGTGGTGGCCGACAGCCTCTCGGCGATCAAGTACGCGAAGGTCCGCCCGGTGCGCGACGAGACGGGGCTCATCACCGACTTCGTCACCGAGGGCACCTTCCCGATGTTCGGGAACCACGACAACCGCGTGGACCACATCGCGGCCTGGGTCGTGAGCACCTTCATGGAGAAGCTGCGGAAGTACCCGACGTACCGGAATGCCATCCACACCCAGTCCATCCTCACCATCACCTCGAACGTGGTGTACGGGAAGGCCACCGGGAACACCCCCGACGGCCGCCGCAAGGGCGAGCCGTTCGCCCCCGGCGCCAACCCCATGCACGGGCGGGACAGCCACGGCATCCACGCCTCGGCGGCGTCGGTGGCCAAGATCCCCTTCCGCGACGCGGCGGACGGCATCTCGCTCACCACCACGCTCGTCCCCTCCGGCCTCGGCCGGGTCGAGGGCGATCGCGTCACCAACCTGACGGCGATGCTGGATGCGTTCTTCGGCGTGACCGGGTTCCACATGAACATCAACGTGCTGAACCGCGAGATGCTGCTCGACGCGATGGACCACCCGGAGAAGTATCCGACGCTGACGATCCGGGTGTCGGGCTACGCCGTGAACTTCGTGCGGCTGACGCGCGAGCAGCAGATGGACGTCATCAATCGTACCTTCCACGGGGAGGTGCGCGATGCCTGAGGAGCTGATGACCCCGCTGGAGGCGAAGAGCCCCTTCGAGCTCCGGGTCGACCTCGGCACCGGCGTGCCGGAGACCGACGTGCGCACGGCGCTCCGCACCGGCGACATGGGCTTCCTGCACTCCTTCACCACCGGCTCCGCCGTCGATGGTCCCGGCGTCCGGCTGGTGGCCTGGACCACCGGGTGCATGTGGCGGTGCCGGTACTGCCACAACCCGGACACCTGGACCCTCTCCAACGGGCTGCCGGTGACGGTCACCCGCGCCGCCGACGAGGTGCGGAAGTACGGCCACGGCCTGAAGGCCATGAAGGGCGGCTTCACCCTGAGCGGCGGGGACCCGCTCATGCAGCACCGCTTCGCCGCGAAGCTGCTCGGCGCGGTGCACGCGATGGGCATCCATACCACCATCGAGACCAACGGCTACAACGGCGAGCACCTCACCGACGCCGAGCTCGATACCATCGACCTCGTGATGCTCGGCCTGAAGACGTGGGACCCCGACCGACACCGCCGCCTGACGGGCATGGATCCGGCGCACACGCTGGCGTTCGCCGAGCGTCTCGCTGCCCGGCGGCGCCCCATCTGGGTACGCTTCGTCCTCGTGCCGGGCCTCACCGACGACATGGACGACATCGCCCGGATCGCGGGTTTCGCCGCGAAACTCGGCAACGTCGAACGCGTCGAGGTGCTGCCGTTCCACCAGATGGGCCGCTTCAAGTGGGAGCGGCTCGGGCTGGACTACACGCTGCCGTCCACCGAGCCGCCGACGACCGAGCTGTGCGAGCAGGCGTGCGAGGTGTTCCGGAAGGAAGGGCTGAAGGCCTTCTGACATGAAGACGTTCCAGTGCGCGTGCGGCCAGCCGCTCTTCTTCGACAACACCCACTGCCTGGCCTGCCGGTCGGAGGTGGCCTACGACCCGACCAGTCACGCGCTCGGCGCCCTGACCTCCCACGGCGACGGCACCTGGTCGCTGACGGGCGACGCGCGACGGCCGGCGCCGCGCTTCTGGTTCTGCGAGCACCGGACGAAGGCGGCGCTCTGCAACTGGCTCATCCCGGACGGCGAGCCGCACACCGCCTGCGTCTCGTGCCGGCTCACGCGCACCATTCCCGACCTCACGCGGCCGCGGAACGCCAAGCGGCTGGCGGACATCGAGTCGGCCAAGCGGCGGCTCCTCTTCGCGCTGCAGAGCTGGGGCCTGCCCATCGGACCGCGCAGCGCCGACAACCCCGCCGGCCTCGTCTTCGACTTCCTCGAGTCGCTGCCGGACGAGCCGCCGGTGCTCACCGGCCACGCCGGCGGGCTCATCACCATCAACGTCGCCGAAGCCGACGACGACTACCGCGAGCAGCACCGCGACGCGCTCAGCGAGCCCTACCGCACGGTGCTCGGGCACCTGCGCCACGAGATCGGGCACTACTACTGGAACGTGCTGGTCCGCGACACGGCGTGGCTGCCGCGCTTCCGCGAGCTGTTCGGCGACGAGCGGGCGGACTACGGCGAGGCGCTGCAGCGGAACTACCGCGAGGGGCCGCCGTCCGACTGGCGCAATCGCTACATCAGCAGCTACGCCACCATGCACCCGTGGGAGGACTGGGCCGAGAGCTGGGCGCACTACATGCACCTGCGCTCGACGCTGCAGACCGTCGCGAGCTACGGCATCGACACCACGAAGGTCCGGCTGCAGATCACGCCCTTCACCGCGGACGTGCTCTACCGGCGGGAGCCCGCGGCGAGCGCGGGGATGTTCCTCGACTGGATGAATGCGTGGGTGGTGCTCACGGCCGTGCTGAACGAGACGGCGCGCAGCATGGGGCAGCCGGACATCTACCCGTTCGTGATGAACCGGGCCGTGGTCACCAAGCTGCACTTCATCCAGTGCGTGGTGGAGGAGGAGGCCGAACGGGGGCAGCTGTCGGCCGCACCGGGGGAGCTGGGGCTCGCGACCGGATAGGGCTCCGCGCAGTGCAGCGGGATTGCCGCGGCCGCTGCGCGGCCTCGCAATGACCGGGGGCGCAGCCCCCGGTCAGAACTGTATCTGCGCGCCCAGCTCCACCACCCGGTTCGGCGGCAGCTGGAAGAACGCCGTCGCGCTCTGCGCGTTCCGCGACATGAGGGCGAACAGGCTCCGCCGCCAGCGCAGCATCCGGCCGAACCGCGCGTCGGCCTTCATCGCCTTCTTGCCGACGATGAGCGTCTCGCGGCCCAGGTAGAAGCTCGTGTCCTGCACCTTGAAGGCGCTGGTGTGGTGGCCCTGCTCCTCCAGCTCGGACGGCAGGAGGGCGAGCACCTTGGGCACGTCGGGCGTCTCCATGAAGCCGTAGCGCGCCTTCACCAGGTAGAACCCCTGCCCCAGCGGCTCGCAGGTGACGCGCTCGTCGTCGCCCACCGTCGGGATCTCCTCCGACGCCACCGACATGATCAGCACGCGCTCGTGCAGCACCTTGTTGTGCTTGAGGTGGTGCAGCAGCACCGGCGGCGCGCCCGACGGCTCCGACGTCATGAACACCGCGGTGCCGGGCACGCGCGGCAGGTTGCGCTTGCCCAGGTCGGGCAGGAAGAGGTCGAACGGCAGCGTGTTCTCCGCCACGATCGCCGAGAGGCGCTTGCGCCCGAGCTTCCAGGTGGACATCAGCAGGAAGACGATCCCCGCGACCAGCAGCGGGAACCAGCCGCCCGAGGGGATCTTCAGCAGGTTCGCCAGCAGGAACGCGACATCCACCACCAGGAAGAGGCTGCCCACGAGGGCCACGCGCCACGTCGGCCACTGCCACCGCTCGCGTGCCACGATGATGAAGAGGATCGAGGTCACGAACATCGTCCCCGTCACGGCCACGCCGTACGTGCTCGCCAGCGCGCCGGCGCTGCGGAACGTGACCACCAGCCCGATGCACGCGAGCCAGAGCGCGGCGTTGATCTCGGGCATGTAGATCTGGCCCTTGGCCGCCTCGGAGGTGTGCACGATCCGCATGCGCGGGCTGAAGCCCAGCTGGATGGCCTGCTGCGTCAGCGAGTACGCGCCGGAGATGAGCGCCTGCGACGCCACGATCGCCGCCGCCGTCGCGATCGCGATCATCGGGATCAGCGCCCACCTCGGCACGAGCGAGTAGAAGGGGTCGCTCGCCGCCGTCGGATCCTGCAGCAGCAGCGCGCCCTGCCCGAAGTAGTTGAGCACCAGGGCGGGCAGCACCACGGCGTACCAGGCGATCCGGATCGGCCGCGGCCCGAAATGGCCCATGTCGGCGTAGAGCGCCTCGCCGCCCGTCACCACCAGCACGACCGCCGCGAGCACCTCGAAGGCGTCCCAGCCGCCGGTGGCCAGGAAGCGGGCGGCGTGCATCGGGTTCACGGCGGCGAGCACCGCGGGCTCGCGCATGATGCCCATCACGCCGAGGATCGCGATGCAGATGAACCAGAGGGTCGTCACCGGCCCGAAGATGGCGCCCACGCCCGCCGTGCCGCGGCGCTGCACGAAGAAGAGGCCGGTGATGATCACCACCGCCAGCGGCACCACCCACTCCTTGAAGGCCGGCGTGAGCGTCTCGAGGCCTTCCACCGCACCCAGCACCGAGATGGCGGGCGTGATGATGCCGTCGCCGTACAGCAGCGCGGCGCCGAAGAGGCCCACGCCCATGACCAGCCCGATGCCCTTCGACGTGCCGGAGCGCCGCGTCAGCGCGAGCAGGGCGAGGATGCCGCCCTCGCCCCGGTTGTCGGCCCGCAGGACGATCGAGATGTACTTGAAGGAGACCACGAAGTTGAGCGACCAGAAGATCAGCGACAGCACGCCGAGGACGTTGTCGTGCGTCACCGGCACGCCGTGCGGGCCGGAGAAGCACTCCTCGAACGCGTACAGCGGGCTCGTGCCGATGTCGCCGTAGACGACCCCGAGCGCGGCGAACGAGAGCAGCGCGAGATCGCGCCGGGACAGCGCGGTGCCATGGCTCATCGAGTGGGGCGGCGCGGGCTCAGGGCGCGGCGGGCGCCGCCGGGGCGCCGGCCAGCGAGTCCACCAGCTTCTTCAGCTCGTCGTACGGCAGCGCGCCGGCGTAGAGGCGGCCGCCCACCATGAAGCTCGGCGTCGAGGACACCCCCAGCTTCACCGCCTCGTCGTAGCTCGCCTGGATGCGCCCGGCGTAGCGCGCCGACTGCATGCAGTCGTCGTACTTGCCCAGGTCGAGGCCGATCGACTTCGCGATCGAGCGCATGTCGCCGGCCGGATTGCGGCTGCGCGACCAGTCGGACTGCGCCTCGTAGATGAACCGGTGCGCGTCCCAGTACTTCCCCTGCTCGTCGGCGCACGCGGCGGCGTGG
Source organism: Gemmatimonadales bacterium (assembly GCA_036276435.1). GTDB lineage: Bacteria > Gemmatimonadota > Gemmatimonadetes > Gemmatimonadales > GWC2-71-9 > JAGGAG01. The sequence continues at coordinate 32,665 of DASUOW010000152.1, read as the reverse complement.
GCCGTAACGCGCGCGTTGGCGTGGATGTTGTCGAGCGGGAAGTCGCGATAGCGCCAGCGCACCCGGCCGCCGTCGATGAGGCGTTCCTTCACCGTCGGGAACTGGACCATGTCGAACCCGGCACAGGCGGGACACTGGTAGTCGCCGAACTCGGTGACCTCCACCGGCGCGTCCGGCCGCCCCAGCAGGTAACCCCGGAAGCCGGCCGTGTCGGAGGCCTGCACGGTCACGTTCACGGGAATGCTGACCGGCTTGCGCCGCATCAGCATCCCGATGGCGACCGCGCCGGCGAGGCCCAGCACCACGAGCAGTGTGTAGAAACGCTTCAGTCCAGCGGGCTGGGCCGCCATGGTTCGTCGTCCTCCGGGTCCTCGGGCGTGAATGGTTCCCGCTCGGCCTCCGACACGATGCGCCGGTGGTCGGCCACCTCGGGCGTGTCGTAGGTGCAGCGGACTTCATAATGGAACAGCTCGCTGCGCGCCTCGCCCAGCAGGCGCAGCAGGTCGGCCGTCTCGGCGAGCAGGCGCTGCTCGCCGTCCAGTCGCAGGATGTGCGCGGCGACCTCGCGCAGCAGCGCCTCCAGGCGCCGCGCACGTTCGTCGTCGTAGGTCTCTTCGTGGTCGGGCATGCGTCCTCGAGGGCCGCGCGGGGCCGGAACTATCCCCGCGCGCAAGCGGATAAAGGTAATGGATGGTCGCCTGTGCAAGCGGCCCCCGTTGGCGCATCTCCCTGCGGTTCAGGCGGTTGGCAGGGAGATTGCACCAAATGGTGCAAACGGGTTATACTTCGGCTGCCACGAGGCAGCACCGCAAACAGGAGAAGAGGGAAAGGCATGACCAAGAAGAAGATCCGCCGAGCGCCCACCGTTGCGTCCACGTTCGACCAGGCCCGCGATGAGCTCTTCAGCCACATCCTGAGGTGTGGCGTGATCGAAGCGCTCCCCGAGCACCAGAAGGAATGGTTCGACGACACGATGCAGTATCTCACGGAGCGTTACGAGGATCTGACCGACGTGGAACTCAATTCGCTCCGCGAGCTGGGCGAGCGGTACTGCCAGCCGGTGCGACGCACCACGGCGACCGCCGGCGTGGACTGAGCCACCAAGGTTCGATGTCACCTGCACGCCCCGGCTGACCTGCCGGGGCGTGTTGCGTTTCTACCCGACCACGGCGTCGTAGGTGATGCGGATGTCGGGCGCGAGGGAGTGGACGACGGAGCAGTACTTCTCCAGCGAGAGGTCGACGGCCCGCCGCAGCTTCGTCTCGTCGATGCCCTCGCCGCTGATGAGGAAGCGGAAGTGGATGGCCAGGAAGCGCCTGGGCGCCTCGGTGCGCCGCTCCCCGGCCACCTCGATGCGGAAGCTCGCGATCGTCGCCCGCATCTTCTCGAGGATCAGCACCACGTCGATGCCGGTGCACGAGGCGGCGGCGATGAGCAGCTGGTCCACGGGCGATGGTGCCGCGGCGCCGTCGCCATCGACGAGCGCCGTCGGCCGACCCGGCACGCCCCCCCGGAACGACTGTCCCCCTTCCCACGTCAGCTCGACCTGCTTCGCCTCGCCGGCCATGCGGATGCTCCTTGTTGATCAGCCCACGGGCCGGCGCTCGGCCGGCGCCGCCCGGTAATAGTCCCAGATGGCGTAGATGGAGACGGCCGCCGCGGCCCACGCCAGCGGCCGCAGCAGCTCCGACCCGAGCAGGAAGGCCAGCAGCGTGGCCACCTGCACCACCGTCACCGCCTTGCCGCCGGCGCGCGCCGGGATCGAGGCCGGCCGGCCGCGCACCGTCACCACGATGAACGCCACCGTCGCCACGAAGTCCCGCAGCAGCAGTCCGGCGATCTCGTACCACGCGAGGCGTCCCGACACCGCCACCACGCCGAACGCCGCCACCATGAAGAGCTTGTCGGCCACCGGGTCCACGAACGGCCCCAGCCGCGAGGGGCCCAGCCGCCGCGCGATCCATCCGTCGAGCAGGTCCGACGCCGCCGCGAGCGCGAGGATCACGAAGCGCGCGTTGCGCTCCGGCACCAGCACGAACGCCACGGCGAGCGGAATGCGCACCGCCGACAGCACGTCGGCCACGCCCCAGCGCGGGCGCGCTTGCTCGCTCCTCGGGCTCGGACTAGCTTCGGCCACCACCCCTCCCCTCGTCCGTGCGGGGCCCATGCTGCGCCTGCTCCCCGATGCTCCGGCCATGCGCGACGAAACATACACGACGGCCCGTGCCGTCCCTGCCGCCTGACACATGCTCGATACCGCGGTCATTCCCTGTGGCGGACTCGGTCGGCGCCTGCGCCCCATCACGCAGTGGGTGCCGAAGGAGATGCTGCCCGTCGGCCTCAAGCCGCTGCTCTACTGGGCCCTCGACGAGGCGGCCGGCGCCGGGCTCCTGCGCGTCGTGCTCGTGGTGAACCCGCACAAGCCGGTGGTCGAGGCGGCGGCACGCCAGTACCAGGGCCCGCTCGAGCTCGAGTTCATCCCGCAGCCCGCCTTCCGCGGCCTCGGCGACGCGCTGCTCTGTGCCCAGGAGGCGCTCGCGGGCTCGCCCTTCGTGCTGCTGCAGCCCGACCAGCTCTTCGACGGGCCCAACCCGACCTCGACGCTCCTCGCCGGGTACCGCGTGAGCAAGCGGCCCACCGTGCTCCTCGGCGACGTGGCCCAGCAGGATGCCGAGCACGTGGGCGCGTTCGGCCGCGCCACGACGGAGCCGCTCGAGGGCGAGGTGGTGCGCGTGACGCAGCTCGAGGGGCGCGGCTCCAGCCAGGCGCGCTTCGACACCGGCGGCGCCGCGTCCGCCCTGGCGCCGCTCGGCCGCGTGGTGTTCCCCGGCGACATCTTCGGCGCCTTCGAGGAGGCGGCCGGGGTGCTGCCACCGGGCGCCGAGCTCGATGACCGGCCGGTGCTGCAGCGGCTCGCGTCCCAGCAGCGGCTCGCGGGCGTCGTCACCACCGCGCGCTGCTACGACATCGGGGTGCCCGAGGGCTACAAGGACGCCGTGGCCCGCTGGCCGGCCCGCGTGACCTGATGCCGGGGAAGGCCACCTTCGTCCACCGCTACATCGAGGTGACGGGCATCGCGACGACGCGGCTCGCCGACCCCGATCAGCTTGCGGTGGCCGTGGTGGCGGCGGCCGGCGCCCTCGGGTTCTCGGCTGTCGGTCCGCCGGTGACGCGCGAGGTGCAGGGCGGCAGCAGCGTCGCGCATCTCTGCCGCGAGGGGCACATCGTGCTGCGCGCGATGCCCGACGAGGGACGCTGCCTCATCGACATGATCGCGCTCGCCCACATGTCGCTGCAGCGCGGCCTCGACGTGCTCGCCCGGCGCCTCGGCGTGACCCTTCCCGCACTCTAGGCCAGTCCCATGATCCGTGCGCCGCTCGCCTGCTCGCTCGCCCTTCTCGCCCTCGTGGCCCCCATGACCGCCCAGAACGCTCCCCAGCCGGATGCCCGGGCCCGCGTGGTGCCGGGCCGTTCGGTGGTGCACACGCGGTACGGCATCGTCGCCACCAGCAGCCCGCTCGCCTCGTCCGCCGGCGTGCAGATCCTCGAGCAGGGCGGCAACGCCATCGACGCCGCCATCGCGGCCAACGCCGTCCTCGGCCTCGTCGAGCCGACGAGCAACGGCATCGGCGGCGACCTCTTCGCCATCGTGTACGAGGCGAAGTCCGGCAAGCTGTTCGGCCTCAACGCCAGCGGCTGGTCCGCCACCGGGCAGAGCGCCGAGGCGATGCGGGCGCGGGGCATCGACGCGATGCCCTTCCGCAGCGTCGAGACCATCACCGTGCCCGGTGCCGTGGCGGGATGGGACGCGCTGCGCGAGCGGTTCGGGGCGCTGGGCTTCGATCGGCTGCTCGCCCCGGCGATCCGCTACGCGGAGGAGGGCTTTCCCGTGGCCGAGGTGACGGCGCGCGGATGGCGCGCCTCCGAGCCGCTGCTGCGCGGGCAGGATGCCGCGGCGGCGACGTTCCTGGTGAACGGGCGCGCACCGGCCGAAGGCGAGCTGTTCCGCAATCCGGGCCTCGCCCGCACGCTGCGGCGCATCGCCGAGAAGGGCCGTGACGGCTTCTATCGCGGGCCGACGGCCGACGCCGTGGTGGCCCTCGTGCGCGGCGCGGGTGGCACGATGATCGCCGCCGACCTCGCCGAGTTCACGGCCGAGTGGGTGACGCCGATCTCCACGACCTATCGCGGCTGGACGGTGAGCGAGCTGCCGCCGAACGGTCAGGGCATCGCCGCACTGCTGATGCTCGACCTGATGGCGCACCACCCCCTGGGCGAGTGGGGCCTGCACGACCCGCGCGGCCTGCACGTCATGATCGAGGCGAAGAAGCTCGCCTACGCCGACATGCTGCGCTACGTGGGCGATCCGCGCTTCGGCGAGATCCCGGTGGCGACGCTGCTCGACCCGTCGCGCACGGCGGAGCGGGCGCGCCGCATCGATCCGGCGCGGGCACAGTGCCGGGTGGAGCCGACGCAGCTCGCCGGCGTGAGCGACATGAAGGGGCACGACACCATCTACCTCTCGACGATCGACGCCGAGGGCAACATCGTCTCGCTCATCCAGAGCAACTACGCCGGCTTCGGGTCGGGCTTCGTGGCGGCCGGCACCGGCTTCATGCTGCAGAACCGCGGCGCGCTCTTCACGCTCGAGCCGGGACATCCCAACACGCTCGCGCCGCGCAAGCGGCCGCTGCACACCATCATCCCCGGCTTCATGGCCAAGGGCGACGTGCGCATCGGCTTCGGGATCATGGGCGGGTGGAACCAGGCGCAGGCGCACGCGCAGTTCGTGTCGAACGTCGTGGACCACGGCCTCTCGATCCAGCAGGCGCTGGAGGCGGGGCGCTTCACCAAGCCGACGTTCGAGGGGTGCGACGTGCTCGTCGAGGACCGGGTGCCGGCGGCGAGCCGCGACGCGCTGAGGCCGCTTGGGCACGAGGTGACGGTGCCGCGGCCGCGCAGCGGGGAGTTCGGCTTCGGGCAGGCGGTGCGTGACGATGGGCACGGGGTGCACTCGGGCGCGTCGGACCCGCGCCACGACGGGGCCGCGATCCCGCAGCCGGTGCCGCTCGGGAAGCGCTAGCGGCGCACTCCCCGCACGACGCCCTCGGCGCGCGGCCCGGTGAGGTAGCGCGCCGCCACCTCGCGCACCATCTCGGCGGTGACGCCGCGATACCGTGCGGCCGGATCGTGGAGCTCCTGCAGGCCCTCGCCCGCGATCCACGCGTCGACGATCTCGCCCAGCACCGCGGCACCGCTCTGCCGGTGCACCTCCGCCTGCCCCGCCAGGTAGTTCACGCCCAGCGCCAGCTCCGCCTCCGACACGAGTTCGTCCGCGAAGCGCCGCAGCTCCACCAGCATCGCGGCGCGCGCTTCCTCCTCGCGCTCCGGCGAGGTGGCGATGTAGGTGAGCATCGCGCCGCCGTCGCGCCGCGACCACGAGCTGCCCAGCACGGTGTAGGCGAGCGAGCGCTTGTCGCGCAGCGCCTCGAAGAGCCGGCCGCCGAGCCCGCTGGCGATGGCGCTCCACACGTCAGCGGCGTGGCGGAACGGGTCGCGGCGACCCGGGCCCGGGAACACCATCGCGAACGCCGTCTGCTTCTTGTCACGCTCCACGACGCGCGACCAGGCGTCGGCGTCGGGCCGCTGCGCCTGCGGCGGCGGCAGCTCGCCCGCGACGGCCGCGGGCAGGTCGCCGAAGATGCCGGCGAGCTCGGCGGCCGCACGGTCGGGATCCAGGTCGCCGACGGCGACGATGGTGGCGCGCGCCGGCGCGAAGCGCGTGCGGTGCCACTCGCGCACCTGCGCCACGTCCAGCGTCGCGAGCGTCTCGGGCAGCCCGCCGATGGAGCGGCCGTAGCCGCGCTCCGCGAACGCGGCCGCGAAGGCGAGCTGGAACGGGTAGCGGAACATGTCGTCCGCCACCTGCCGGGCCTCCTCCGCCATCACGCCGCGCTCGGCGAGCACGTCCGTCTCGGCGAGGGCGGGCTCGCGCGCCGCGAGGCGCAGCAGCACCGCCGCGGGTCCGAGGTTGTCGCTGAGCGCTCCCAGGCTGAGGCCCGTCCAGTCGAGCGACGCGCTCGCGGAGAGCGTGCCGCCCAGGCCCTCGGTGGCGTATGCCAGCGCCGACGCGTCGAGCGTGCCCGCGCCGCGCACCACGCTGCGGATGGTGAGCGCGCCGAGGCCCGCGTGGGCCGGGTCCTCGATGGTGTAGCGCGGCACGTAATAGCCCAGCGTCACCGACGGCACGCCCGCCTTGCGGCGCACGAGCAGGTCGACGCCGGGCAGCGGCACGTGCAGCACGTCGGCGGTGCGCGACCCGCTCACGGTCCGCGCCGGTGTCACCGGCAGCCCCGGCAGCACCGGCGGCACGATGGCGGTGCGGCCCGACGTGGCGAAGGCGGCGGCGAGCCGCTCGGGCGTGAGGTCCTCGCCCTCGCCCTCGGGCAGGAACACGACCCCGTTCACGGCGTCCGGCGCCAGGTAGCGCTCGGCCACGCGGCGCACATCCTCGGCCGTCACGGCGGCGAGCTGCTCGAAGTCCTCGTCGAGCAGATGGATGCCGCCGAGCGCCTCGGTGGCGGCGAGGGCGGCGGCGCGGCCCTCCATCGACTCCATGCGGCGCGCCCAGCGCGAGCGCATCAGCGTGCGCGCCCGCTCGAGCTCCACGGCGCCCGGGCCTTCGGTGACGAGCCGCGCCACGGCCGCCGCGATGCCCTCGAGCGCACGGTCGAGCTGGGCCGGCTCGAGATCGGCGGCGATGGTGAACACGCCGAGCTCGGTGGGCGTGAAGTTGGAGGCGCCGATGCCCGTGACGACCCCGGGCTCGCGCAGCAGCCGATAGAGCCACGCGCCCCGGCCCGAGCAGAGCAGGCCCGCCGCCATGTCGAGCGCGATGGCGTCGGCGTGGAGCGGTGGCACGGTGTGCCACCCCAGCACCAGCTCGGCGCGCGACACGTCGCCGCGCAGCGTGCGCGCGCGCACGCCGCGATGCGCCGGCTCCTCGGGACTCGGGTTCACCGCGCCGTCGGCCGCGGGCCAGTCGCCGTAGGTGCGGCGGAGGAGGGCCACGGCCTCGTCGACGTCGATGGCGCCCACCACCGACACCACGGTGCGCGCCGGCACGTAGCGCGAGTGGTAGTAGCCGGCCACGTCGTCGCGGGTGAACGCGGCCAGCTCCGCCTCGCGGCCGATGCGCCAGCGGCGGATGCGGTGCCGGTCGAACATCACCTCGAACAGCGTCTCGTGGGCCACCGCGTCGGGCGAGTCCTGCTTGCGGCGCGCCTCCTGGATGATGACCTGCAGCTCGCGCTTGAGCTCGCCGGCGTCGATGAGCGAGTGGCGGAGCGCATCGGCCTGCACCGCGATGCCCGCGGCGAGCTGCGACGCCGGCAGCACCACGAAGTACGACGTGCCGTCGTAGCTGGTGGAGGCGTTGAGGTAGCCGCCGGCGGCCTTCGTCTCCCGCGCGATGGCGCCGACGCCGCGCGTGGGCGTCCCCTTGAAGAACATGTGCTCGAGCACGTGCGAGATGCCCACCCAGTGATCGGGCTCGTCGAAGAAGCCGGCGCGCACGTGGGTCACGACCGCCACGGCGGGTGCCGAGTCGTCGCGCTGCACGAGCAGCGTCAGGCCGTTGGGCAGCACCTCGCGATGGACACCGGCGGTCCAGCGGCCGGCGGGCGCGAGCGTCGAGGAGAGGGTCATGGGCGCGAAAGAGAAACGGGGCGTGGTTCGGAGTCCAGAGTCGGACGTCGAGAGGCGATGAAAGGGACCCGCGATGTCATGGTGATGAAAGACGTCATTCCAAGCGCAGCGAGGAACCGGCTCGAATCCGGCCGACCCCTGCGGCGCCAGCCCCGGCCAGCAGTCCGTCCATCAGGGCAAAGCCACGGATGTCGGGGCGGTCGCCGAGCAGGTTCCTCGCTGCGCTCGGAATGACCTCCCCGGGTGCGTCCCCACCCTACTGGATGATGCGCAACACCCCAGCCTGGGCGCTGCCGCGGATGAACGCCTCGGCGTCCGTCGTGGGGATCACGATGCCGGTCTCGGTGCGGCCGCGCCGGGCGAGGCTCGCCATGAACTCCTGCATCGGGGCGTCGGCATACTCGGGCTCGGCCTCCTTCATCTGGTGAAGGATCTCCTCCCAGGTGCCGCGGAACGTCTGGCCGGCGAGCGTCGCGATGAAGTGATGGTCGCCGGGCCGCTTCTGCATGGCGTGCAGCTCGGTGAGCAGCGTGCCGAAGAGCTCGAGCTGGTGCGGGTTGCGCACCGTGCCGTCGGGCAGCTGCGCCTCGATCTCGTTGAGGAGCATCTCGAGCGGGTCGGGCTCGCCGGCCACCTCGCCCAGGCGCTGGTACCACGGCGCGAGCTCGGGATCCTCGTCGGGCAGGCGATAGACCACCTTCTTGAGCTCGACGCAGCGCCACAGGCCCAGCTCGTCGTAGTGATCGTCCGGCTCGGTGCGCTCGAGGTGGCGCAGCGCCGCCTCGGTCTCGCCCCGGTCGTACAGCATGTTGGCGAGGTAGATGCGCGCCTCGGCGTAGTGCGGCTCGATCTCGAGGGCGCGCCGGATCCAGAAGAGTGCGCCGGCATCGTTGCCCAGCCGGTGCGCGGCGTACCCCAGGCACGCCGCCGCGTCGGGCGAGTCGGGATGCGCGCCCACGGCCAGCTCGAAGTAGCGGTGCGCCTGCGCCAGCAGGCCCTCGCGGAAGCTCGCACGGCCGAGCTGCAGCATGAGCTCGAGGTCGTCCTGGAACCCCAGCGCCACGATGCGCTCGAAGCAGCGCATCGCCCCGGTGCGATCGCCGAGCTTCAGGAGCACCTCGCCCATGCCGGCGAGCGCGTCCTCGTGATCGGGATCGAGCGTCAGCGCGGTGTCGAAGCTGCGGCGCGACCAGGCGAACTCCTCCATCGCCATCCAGGCGTAGGCGGAGCCGATGTGCAGTTCGACGGAGTTGGGGTAGAGGGAGAGACCCTCGCGCAGCAGGGCGAGGGCTTCGTCGTAGCGAGCTTCGTTGTACAGCTGGTGGGCCTGTTCGTCGAAGTCGTCGGCGCTTCGAAACGCATCCGCCATCAGAGGGCCTCCCGGCTGGGCTCTCCTATAGTAGACCTTCAGACTCGGCGGGGCAAGACTTTCCACCCGCCGCGTCTCAGAAATTGTATCCACAAGCGATGAAAAGGTTTGCCGGACGCTGTATCTTGCCTTCATGACCTTCCAACGCCGCCTCGGACTCGCCTTCGCGCTGATGGCGATCCCGCTGCTCCTCGTGGCGGCGCTCGCCTATCGCAGCAACCGGCTGGAACGCGAGGCGCTCGAGAACCTGGGCCAGGGGCTCGGGCGCTCGCGGACCTACGCCGAGGTGGAGTCGGCGCTGCAGGCGCAGGGGGAGATCGTCTGGCGGGCGCTCAGCGGGTTCGAGGAGGACGTGCCGCGCGAGCTGGAGACCAACCGGCAGGTGGTGACCTACTGGATCGAGCGCTGGGAGGCCGACCTGCGCCCGGAGGAGCGGCGCTATGCCGAGCAGGTGCGTCGGCTGCGCGCCCAGATCGACTCCGTCACCGACAGCGTCATGGTGCTCACCACCGCCCGCCGGCGCGACGAGGGCTACCGCCTCGCGCAGCGCGAGCTCAAGACGCGGCTCTTCCCCGAGCTGACCACGCTCAATCACGAGATCTACCGCCAGGCGCGCATCGCCACCGTGCAGCGCGCCTTCGTGCGCGTGGAGGAGATCGTCGATCGCGAGCGGCGCCTGCTCTTCACCATCATGGCCGCCGCGATCGCGGCCGGGCTGCTGCTCGCGGCGGCGTTCGCGCGGAGCCTCGTGCGGCCCATCAACGACCTGCGGAGCGCGATGGCCGTGGTGGGCGCCGGCAACCTCGACCATCCCATCCGCACCGACGCGCGCGACGAGATCGGCGACCTCGCGCGCTCCTTCGGGGACATGACGGCGCGGCTGCGCGAGTCGAGTGCGGCGCGCGAGTCGCTCAACGCGGAGCTTGCGGCGAAGATCGCGCAGCTCGAGCGTACGCAGGCCCAGCTCGTGGAGTCGGAGAAGCTCGCCTCGGTGGGCCAGATGGCGGCGGCGGTGGCGCACGGCCTCCGCAACCCGCTGGCGAGCCTGCGCGCCTCGGCGCAGCTGGCCCTCCGGCACCCCGATTCGCCGGCCGCGCGCGAGTCGCTGCAGGCGATCATCGAGGAAGTGGACCGCCTCGACAAGCGCATCGCGCACCTGCTCACCTTCTCGCGGCCCGCCCCCACGCACCAGATGCGCGAGCGGCTCGGCGCGCTGGTCGACGGGGCCATCGCCCCGATGCGCAGCCTGCTGGCCGATCGCGGCATCGCGCTCGAGGTGGCGATCCCCGAGGCGCTGCCCGACGTGCACGTCGACCCGATGAAGGTGGAGACGGCGATCCTGGAGATCGTCTCCAACGCGCTCGACGCCATGCCCGGCGGCGGCCGGCTCCGGCTCGAGGGCGCCGCGGCGGCGGATCGCGTCCTGCTCGACATCCGCGACACGGGCCGCGGCATCCCCGCCGACGTGCTGCCGAACGTGTGCGAGCCGTTCTTCACCACGCGCAGCGAGGGCACCGGGCTCGGGCTCGCCATCGCGCGGCGGTTCGTGGAGCAGCACGGCGGACGGCTCGAGATCACGAGCGCCCCGGGCGAGGGCACCACGGTGCGGCTCGTCCTTCCCGCAGCCCCGGCTCGCGAGCCGGCAGGGGTGGCATGAGCAACGGCACCATTCTCGTCGTCGACGACGAGCGCACCCTCGCCCGGGTGGTGAAGGTCTTCCTCACCGAGGCGGGCTACGAGACGGAGGTGGCGGGCGACGCCGAGTCGGCGCTCGAGATGCTCGAGCGGCTCAAGCCCGACGTGGTGTTCACCGACGTGCGGCTGCCGGGCATGAACGGCATCGAGCTGCTGAGGAAGGTGCGGGAGTTCGACCCGACCATCTCGGTGGTGGTGATGACGGCGTTCGGCTCCATCGAGGGCGCGGTGGAGGCCGTCAAGCTCGGGGCGTTCGACTACATCAAGAAGCCCGTCGACCTCGACGAGCTGAAGCTCCTCGCCGACCGCGCCCGGGAGAACTCGCGGCTGCGGCAGGAGCTGTCGTACTACCGCAAGCAGGCCACCCGCGAGGTGTCCCTCGGCGGCATCCTCGGCGACTCGCCGGCGATGCGCGCGGTGCTCGACCGCGCGCGCCAGGTGGCGGCGCTCGACGAGACGCCGCCCGTGCTCATCACCGGCGAGACGGGCACCGGCAAGGGCCTCGTGGCGCGCACCATCCACGCCTCGGGCCCGCGGAGCGGCCGGCCGTTCATCGACGTGAACTGCACGGCGCTGCCCGCCACGCTCATGGAGGCCGAGCTGTTCGGCTACGAGCGCGGCGCCTTCACCGACGCCAAGGAATCGAAGCTCGGGCTGTTCGAGGCCGCCGAGGGCGGGTTCATCTTCCTCGACGAGGTGGGCGACATCGAGCTGGCGCTGCAGGGCAAGCTGCTGCGGGCCATCGAGGACCGCACGGTGCGCCGTGTCGGCGGCATCCGGGACCGCAAGATCGACGTGCGGATCCTGGCCGCCACCAACCGCGACCTCCAGAAGGACGTGCAGGGCGAGCGGTTCCGGAAGGACCTCTTCTTCCGCCTCGCCGTGATCCTGCTCCGCCTGCCGCCGCTGCGCGAACGGGCCGACGACGTGCTGATCCTGGCCGAGCACTTCCTCAAGCAGTACGCCGCCAAGTACGGCCGCGACGTGCGCCGCATCAGCGCCGAGGCGCAGGCGCTGCTGCGCGCCTACCCGTGGCCCGGCAACGTGCGCGAGCTGAGCCACGTGATGGAGCGCGCCATCCTCTGGAGCCACGAGGCGGAGCTGGGTGCCGAGCATCTCTCGCTCAACAATCCCGACGAGCTCATGCAGCCCGATGGCGGGGCCCCGGCTCCGGTGCCCGGCCTTCCGCCCGATGGGATGGACCTCGGACAATGGGAGCGCGCCATGCTCGAACAGGCCCTGCAGCAGAGCGGCGGCAACCAGACCCGGGCGGCGCAGCGCCTCGGCATCAGCCGGGATACGCTCCGCTATCGGCTCAAGAAGTACGGCATCGGTGGGTGAGATGACCCAACGTTGGGTGGGTGAAGGAACCCAATGGGTGGGGTGAAGCATCGGCCCGCGTCCGATGGCATTTCGCTAAGTCGTTGTCGAAAGCGGTTTTGCCTCCTGACCAAGTGGCCCTCTGAAAACGGCATGAACTCTGCCTAAAGAGAGGGCGTCAGACCACCAACCCTCTGGAGGCAACAATGCGCTGGACCAAGCCCGAAGCCGAGATCGTCGCCGTCACGATGGAAGTCACCGCCTACGTCGCGACCCTGTAAGCGATTCAGGTGATGAAGGGTGAAGGGGCTCGCGCAAGCGGGCCTTTTCTATTCCGATGAGGGTCATCCTCCTGGGAACGGCCGCCGGCGGCGGCTTCCCGCAGTGGAACTGCTGGTGCCCCACCTGCCGGGTCGCGCGTCGCGAGCCCGGCCGGGCGCGGCCGCGCACGCAGTCGTCGGTGGCGGTGAGCGCGGACGGGAACCGCTGGTTCCTGCTCAATGCCTCGCCCGACGTGCGCGAGCAGCTGGCGCGACTGCCGGTGGCGGAGCCCGAGGGGAACCGGCACGTGGCCGTGGCCGGCGTGGTCCTGACCGACGCCGAGCTCGACCACTCGCTGGGCCTCGTGCTGCTGCGCGAGGGCCGCTCGCTCCAGCTGTACGCCACGCCGCCCGTGCTGCACACCCTCGACCACGACACGCGCCTCCTGCCCGTGACGCGCGCGTTCGCCGAGGTGCGCACCTGCGCCCTCTCGGTGGGCATGCCCACGGAGCTGGCCCACCCGGGCGAAGGGCCAAGCGGCATCACGGTGGAACCGTTCGTGGTGCCGGCGGGGCCGCCGCGCTTCGCATCGCGGGACGAGCCCGGTCATACCGTGGGCCTCTTCGTGCACGATCGTCGCACCGGCGGCACGCTGGCCTATGCACCGGCCTGCGGCGGCCTCGATGCCCGGCTCCTCGCGCGCCTGGGCGCCGCCGACCTGCTGCTCTTCGACGGCACCTTCTGGACCGATGACGAGATGATCGCGCTCGGCGTGGGCACTAAGCGCGCGCGCGAAATCGACCACCTGCCGCTCTCCGGCGAGGGCGGCAGCCTCGCGCAGCTCGCCGGGCTCGCGACGCCCCGCCGCGTGTACGTTCACATCAACAACACCAATCCCATCCTGCTCGAGGACTCGCCCGAGCGCGCCGCCGTGGCGCAGGCGGGCATCGAGGTCGGGATGGACGGCATGACGTTCGACGTCTGAGACGCGAGGAGCCGGAAACGATGATCCGTTCGACCGCCGTGCTGCTCGGCCTGCTCGCATCACCTGCCCTCGCCTCGGCGCAGGGCGTGGCCGTCAGTCCCGCCCGGCCACCCCTCGCGGCGCCCGACGCGAAGGTGGCACTGCTCCCCACGGCGCTCTACAACGAGCAGGCCAACGTGCTCGAGGCCAGCGATACCGTGGCGGCGACGACGGCGACGGCGACGATGAACGACCGCCTGCGGGATCGCCTCGGCGCACAGGCGGTCGTCGTGCCGGCCGATGCCGCGTGCCGCGTCACCGTGGCCTGCGCCCGCGAGGCGGCGCGCCGGTCCGGCGCCGCCTGGGTGGTGATGCTGAAGGTGAGCAAGACCAGCAACCTCATCTGGCTGCTGACGGGCCAGCTCATCCACGTGCCCACCGGCGAGATCGTCCTCGACGACTCCACCGAGCTCAAGGGCGAGCCCGTGGCGATGACGCGCATCGGCACCCGCAGCTTCGCCGATCGCGTGGCGCGCACCGTGAAGGCCGGCGGCGCCACCAACGACTACCCCAACGGCGTGCCCGACTACGTGGGCCCCTCCGGACAGTGACCATGACCAGCGCCACTCTCGCCGCTTCCGAACTCGCCACGCCCCCGAAGCCGCCGATCCCCGTGCTCGACCGGCCGCTCACGCCCGACGAGCTCGAGGCCGCGCTGCGCGCGTTCCACGGCTCGTACTACATGCAGCACCCCTTCCACCAGCTCATGTACTCGGGGCAGCTCACGCGGCGGCAGTTCCAGGGGTGGGTGGCGAACCGGCTGGCCTACCAGCGCGTGGTGCCCCGGAAGGACGGGGCGATCCTCTCCAACTGCCCCGACCCCGACGTGCGGCGCGAGTGGCTGCAGCGCATCGTGGACCACGACGGCACCCGGCCCGGCGAGGGCGGCATCGAGCTCTGGATCCGTCTCGGCATCGCGCTCGGCGTGCCGCGCGAGGAGATGGAGGACGAGCGGCACGTGCTCCCGGCCGTGCGGCTCATCTGCGAGAGCTACGTCACCTTCTGCAAGTCGAAGCCGTGGGTGCAGGCGTGCGCCAGCTCGCTGACGGAGTTGTTCGCCCCGAAGATCCACCAGCAGCGCCTCGACAGCTGGCCGCAGCACTACCCGTGGATCCCGCCCGAGGCGCTCGACTACTTCAAGAGCCGCCTCGTCCAGGCCCCGCGCGACGTGCAGCACGGGCTTCGCATCGTGAAGCAGCACTGCACCACGGTGGAGACCCAGCGCCAGGCGTTCGAGGCGCTCGAGTTCAAGATCGACATGCTGTGGGCGATGATCGACACCATCCACAACGCCTACCGGGAGTAGCGCACGATGGCGCTCATCCCCACCTCGACCCCCTCGCTCTGGCGCTTCGCCCGCGTCGAGTTCGACGCCGTGCGCAACCGCCCCGTGCTGCTGTATCCCGAGGGCGCGGTGCTGCTGAACGAGACGGGCGCCGAGATCCTCAAGCTGCTCGACGGCCGTCGCACGCTTGCCGACATCGCCGCGGCGCTCAAGTCGCGCTACGGCGCCGAGGACAGCGCGAGCGTCGAGGAGATCCTCAAGGACGTGACGGAGTACCTCGACGGGCTCGTCGCGCGGGAGCTGATCCGTGACCACTGACCGACCGACCACGCTGCTGGCGGAGCTGACGCATCGCTGCCCGCTGCACTGCCCCTACTGCTCCAATCCGCTCGACCTCATCCGGGCGAACCAGGAGCTCGACACCGACACCTGGAAGCGCGTGCTCACCGAGGCGCGCCGGCTCGGCGTGCTGCAGCTCGGCCTCTCGGGCGGCGAGCCGCTCGTGCGGAAGGACTGCGAGGAGATCGCGGAGCACGCGCGAAGGGAGGGCTTCTACACCACCCTCGTGACCTCGGGCCTCGGCCTGACCCGCCAGCGCGCCGAGCGCTTCAAGGAAGCGGGGCTCGAGCACATCCAGATCTCGCTGCAGGACGCCGACGACGACAACGCCGAGCGGATCGCCGGCGTGCGCTCGGTGAAGCAGAAGCGGGCCGCCGCGGCGCTGGTGAAGGAGCTGGACTTCGCCTTCACGGTGAACGTGGTGCTGCACCGCGAGAACCTCGACCGCATCGAGCAGATCATCGAGCTCGCCGCCGACCTGGGCGCCGACCGCGTCGAGCTGGCCAACACGCAGTACTACGGCTGGGGGCTCGTGAACCGCGAGGCGCTCATGCCCTCGCCCGAACAGGTGGACCGCGCCTTCGAGGTGGCCGAGCGGCTGCGGCAGAAGTATCGTGGCCGGATGCAGATGGTGTTCGTGCTGCCGGACTACTACGAGAAGTACCCCAAGCCGTGCTACGGCGGCTGGGGCAAGGTGTACGTGGTGATGGCGCCGGACGGGAAGGCGCTGCCGTGCCACGGCGCCACGAACATCACCACGCTCCCCATGCCGAACGTGAAGGACCATTCGCTCGAGTGGATCTGGCAGGAGTCGCCGCTGTTCACCGCGTTCCGCGGCGACGCGTGGATGAAGGAGCCGTGCGTGAGCTGCGAGCGGAAGTGCGTCGACTTCGGCGGCTGCCGCTGCCAGGCGTTCGCGCTCACCGGCGACGCGGCCAACGCCGACCCCATCTGCCACCTGAGCCCGCATCATCACCTGATCAGCGATGCGCTGGGCCAGGCGGGCCGCGAGGTGCCGTTCACCTACCGCAGGATCGCCCCGGAGCCGCAGACGGCGTGAGCACCCCCGCGATCGAGGCCGCCGGCCTCGGCCGCGACTACGGCGAGGTCCGCGCCCTCGAGGCGCTGGACCTCGTCGTGCCCTCCGGCGCGCTGGTCGGCCTCCTCGGGCCCAACGGTGCCGGCAAGACCACCGCGATGCTGCTGCTGGCCACGCTGCTTTCGCCCAGCCGCGGCAGTGCGCGCATCTTCGGGCACGACGTGACGGGCGCGCGTCGCGCCGCGCGCTGCCGCCTCGGGCTCGTGTTCCAGGAGCCCACCGTCGACCCGTTCCTCACCGTCCGCGAGAATCTCGAGTTCGCCGCCGGCATGGCCGGGGTGGCGCGCCGCGACACGCGCGCCGCCGTCGACGGTGCGCTGGAACGCATGGGGCTCGGGCCCCGCGCCGGCCAGCTCGCGCGCGAGCTGTCGGGCGGCTGGCGCCGCCTCGCCGACATCGCGCGCGCCACGCTGCACGCGCCCGCGCTGCTCATCCTCGACGAGCCCACCGTGGGCCTCGACCCCGAGCACCGCGAGCGGCTGTGGGGATTCCTCGACACCGAGCGGCGCGCGCGCGGCACGGCGGTGCTCTTCTCGACCCACTACCTCGACGAGGCCGAACCCGCCGACCGCGTGCTCATGCTGGCCAAGGGCCGGGTGGTGGCCGACGGCACGCCGCGCGAGCTGCTGGCACCGTTCGGTGACGCGGTGCTCGAGGTGGATGGGCCGGGCGCCGCGGCGTTCGCGGCGGCGCTGCAGGGTGAGGGGCTCGCGAAGCTCGTCGTGCCGAGCGAGGGCGCGGTGCGCATCGGGCTGGACGGCCGCAAGGAGCACGTTCTCGAGCGCGCCGCCGGCGCCACGGGCCTCACCCGCTCGGTGCTCCGCGCGCCCACGCTCGAGGACGCCTACTTCGCGCGCACCGGCGCGCGGGTGACGGCATGAGCGCGCTCACCACCGCCCTCGCCATCACCACGCGCGACCTGCGTCGCGTGCGGCGGCAGCCCAGCCGCCTCCTCGGCGGCATCGCGCGCCCATTCGTGTGGCTCCTGCTCGTGGCCACGGGCTACAACGCCATCGCGCAACTGCCGTCGGGGATGCCCTACCGGGAGTTCGTGTACCCGGGCGTGCTGGTCATGGCGTGCCTCTTCGGCGGCGCCTTGACGGCGGTGTCCACCGTCTACGATCGCGAGTTCGGCATGCTGCGGCTCATGCTCGCGAGTCCCGCCGGCCCGGGTGCCGTGCTGTTCGGGCGCACGCTCTCGGCGACGGTGATGGGCACGACGCAGGCGCTCGTGGTGCTCGCCGCGGCGCCGTTCATCACGAGCCCGACGCTGCCGCAGCTGCTGCTCGCCGTCGGCACGCTCGTGGTGGCCTCGGCGGTCTCCGCGGTGCTGGGGCTGCTGGTGGCGTCGCGGCTGCGCTCGGTGGAGAACTTCGCCGGGATCATCAACGTGCTCCTCTTCCCGCTCCTGTTCCTGAGCGGGGCGCTCTACCCGGCCGAGCAGCTGCCGCGGCCGCTCGCCCTCTTCGCGTCGGTCAACCCCGTGACGCACATGGTGGAGCTGGTACGGCGCGCGTTCGGACAGCCGGCGGAGTACGGGTTCGGCCTGAACGTGGTGGTGCTCGTGGCGTGGACCGTGGTGGCCTTCCTGCTCGCCACGCTGCTGTTCGATCCGGAGGCGCGCCTCATCGGTCGTCCCCGGCCGGCGCGTGCAGCCGGGGCACCGTGAGCCCGGGCTTCGCCGACCACTTCTCGGAGCAGGCCGCGGACTACGCGCGCTTCCGGCCGCACTATCCCGCCGAGCTGTTCGCCTTCCTCGCCTCCGTGGCGCCGGGCCGCCGGCTCGCCTGGGACTGCGGCACCGGCTCCGGGCAGGCGGCGATCGGCCTCGCCGAGCACTTCGAGCAGGTGCGCGCCACCGACCCGAGCGCGGGACAGTTGGCGCACGCCACGCGGCATGAGCGCGTCACCTACGTCGAGGGCCGCGAGTCGCAGTCGGGGCTGGCCGACGGCGCCGTGGATCTCGTCACCGCGGCACAGGCGGCCCACTGGTTCGACCTCGACGCGTTCTACGCCGAGGCGCGCCGGGTGCTGGCGCCGCGGGGCGCCGTCGCGCTCTGGTGCTACGGCGCCATGCAGGCCGGCGACGATCTCGACCCGATCCTGACGTGGTTCTACGAGGAGCGGATCGGTCGCTACTGGCCGCCCGAGCGGGTGCTGGTCGACGCGGGCTTCACCACGCTGCCCTTCCCCTTCGAGCCCATCGCGGTTCCCGCGATGGAGATGCACGCCGTCATGTCCCGTGACGAATTGCTGGGCTACGTCGGTACCTGGTCGGCGGTGGCGCGCGGGCGGGTGGCGGAGGGCCGCGACCCGCTCGCCGAGCTCGCGGAGCGCTTGGCGCCTCGCTGGCGCGACACGGGGTCCCGGCGCATCGTTCGCTGGCCGCTCGGCATCCGTGCCGGGCATGTGGGGTAGATACGTCGACGGCACCCCCGCGACATCCGCAGGACACCAGAACTCTCAAGGAGTGACTTGACCGTGAGCGACGCAATGAAGGCGCTGATCGACGGGCTCAACGAGGACCTGCGCGGCGAGTTCCAGGCCGTGATCATGTACCGGCTCTACGCCAGCATGGTGCAGGGCCCGTATCGGCAGGAGCTGCGGGCCTTCTTCGCCTCGGAGATCCCCGAGGAGCTTGGCCATGCCCAGCTGCTGGCCGACAAGATCTCGGCGCTCGGCGGCGTGCCCGCGGCGGAGCCCGCCCCGGTGAAGGTGGTGCACGACGCCAAGGAGATGGTGCAGGCGGCCCTCGAGGCCGAGCTCGAGACCATCCAGCGCTACATCAAGCGTCGCGGCATGGCGGAGGCGGCGGGCGAGATCGGCCTGGCGGCCGACTTCGACACCCTGCTCGCCGACGAGAGCAACCACCGCGACGAACTGCGCCAGATGCTCGCGCGCTGGCCCTGAGCGCTCCTACTCGAAGTCGGCCGGCGTCAGCGCGGCGCAGGCGCCGGCATCCTCCCTGAGCCGCACCAGCGCCGTGCGCTGCGCCACCTCGGAGCGCACGGCGCGCTTCACCGCGCCGCCCGGCGGCACCAGCACCTCGATCTCCAGGCGTCGCTCGTAGCGGAGCACGCCGTGCTCCGGATGCCACGCGAAGGTGCCGTTGTCCCGCACTGCCCGGTCGAAGGGCGGCGTCAGCGTGTCGCCGGCCGGGGGCGCCACGCGCCCCGCCGTTTCGCGTTCCACGCGGTAGCGCTGCAGCCCCGCACTGTCGGCCAGCCGCTGGATCGCGAGCGTGTCGGCGAGACGGAACGCCTCGCCCACGGCCAGCGCGCGCGCCGGCAGGGGAGGCAGCAGGTCGTCCAGCGCGCTCGCCACGTCCGAGAGCTCGCGCACCGCGTTCGGCACGAAGGGCCGCTGCACCGCCACGTAGCGCCCGTCCGCCGACAGCGTGCCGCGGAACCGGCCACCGAGCACGCCATCGGTATCCGGGGCCAGCGAATCATCCGCCGCCACGCGCCAGACCGCGAGCCGGTCGTACCACGACACCAGCGTCACGCCGTCGTCGCGCGGGATGCCCGCCAGCACCAGCTCGCCCACGCGGCCCGCCCGGGCGGCGGCGCGGCGCGTGCCCGTCTCGGTGGTGACGTCGCTCCCGCTCCGCTCCTCGAAGCGCACGCAGCGGAACTGCGCCGGCCCGTAGGAAGGCGCACGCCCCTGCGCATGGAGCGCAGGGGCGGCGAGGACCAGCAGGAGGGCGAGCGCCCGGCTCACTCGGCGCCCATGAAGGGGTAGCGCCAGTCGGTGGGCGGCACGAGCGTCTCCTTGATGCTGCGCGGCGACACCCAGCGGAGCAGGTTGAGGATCGAGCCCGCCTTGTCGTTGGTGCCGCTGGCCCGGGCGCCGCCGAAGGGCTGCTGCCCCACCACCGCGCCCGTCGGCTTGTCGTTGATGTAGAAGTTGCCCGCCGCCTGCCGCAGCACCTCGCTCGCCTCGGCGACCGCCGCGCGGTCACGCGCGAACACCGCCCCGGTGAGCGCGTACGGCGACGTGCGGTCCACCAGGTCCAGCGTGTCGCGCCACCTGGCATCCTGGTAGACGTGCACCGTGAGCACGGGCCCGAAGAGCTCCTCGCACATCAGCCGGTAGCCCGGGTCCTCGGCCGTGAGCAGCGTGGGCTCCACGAACCAGCCCTCGCGCGAGTCGGCCCCGCCGCCCTTCACGACGGTCACGCCCGCGGCCTGCCGCGCGTGCGCGATGGCCTCGCTGATGCGCTTGAAGGCGCGGTCGTCGATCACGGCACCCATGAAGTTGCGGAAGTCCGCCACGTCGCCCATGCGGATCTCGTCCATCATGGCAACCATGCGGTCCTGCACCTCGGGCCACAGCGACGCCGGGATGTAGGCGCGCGACGCGGCGCTGCACTTCTGGCCCTGGTACTCGAACGCGCCGCGCACGAGGCCCACCGCCACCTGCTGCGCCTCCGCCGACGGGTGCGCCACCACGAAGTCCTTGCCGCCCGTCTCGCCAACGATGCGCGGGTACGAGCGGTAGCGGTCGAGTCGCTCCGACACGCCGTGCATGATGCTGCGGAACACCGGCGTCGAGCCGGTGAAGTGCACGCCCGCGAGCATCGGCTCGTCGAGCAGAACGCCGGTGCAGCGCACCGGCTCGGCCGGCACGAAGTTGATGACGCCCGGCGGCAGGCCCGCCTCCTCGAGGAGGCGCATGATGTAGTAGTTGCTCAGCAGCGCGGTGTGCGACGGCTTCCACACCGCCGTGCCGCCCATCAGCGCCGGCGCGGTGGGCAGGTTGCCGGCGATCGCGGTGAAGTTGAACGGCGTCACGGCGTACACGAAGCCCTCGAGCGGCCGGTGGTCCATCCGGTTCCACATCCCCGGCGACGAATCCGGCTGCTCGCGGTGGATCTTCTCCGCGAAGTGCACGTTGTAGCGGAGGAAGTCGATCAGCTCGCACGCCGAGTCGATCTCGGCCTGGTACGCCGTCTTGCTCTGGCCGAGCATGGTGGCGGCGTTGAGCAGCATGCGGCGCGTCGTCGCCAGCAGCTCGGCGGCGCGCAGGAACACCGCGGCGCGGTCCTCGAAGCGGAGCGCGGCCCAGTCCTTCTGCGCTTCCACCGCGGCCTTGGCCGCCGCCTTGATCGTCGCCTCGCTGGCCAGATGGGCCCGCGCGATGACGTGCTTGTTGCGGTGCGGCGACGTGACGTCGATGCAGTCCCCGCTGCGGACCTCCTTGCCACCCACGATCGCGGGGATATCGGCCACGTCCCCGCTCAGCGCCGCCAGCGCGGCCTTCAGCGAGGCCCGCTCGGCGGAGCCCGGGGCATAGCCCAGCACGGGCTCGTTCTTGGGGACGGGGATGTTCGAGACGCCGCTCATGGGGCCTGGTCCGGGAGTGGTATGGAGGAGGGCAAAATAGCCCGCGATGTGCGGGGGCGCGACGCTTCCCGCGCAGGGGTGGGACGCTCCCCTCCCACGGGCGCTGCGCCGCATGCTCATTGCGAGGCCGCACAGCGGCCGAAGCAATCCGGGTGCATGGAGCGGAGCCCTGTGCGCGTACATGGAGTTCCGCTCTTCGCACCGGGATTGCTTCGTCGCTCGCTGCGCTCGCTCCTCGCAATGAGCAGGATGGCTGCTGCTTCGATCGCCGCGCCTACTCCCGCAACCCCGCCGGCATCTCCCCCGTCGCCATCACCGGCACGATCGGCACCAACCCGTTCCGCTCGATGATCGCCCGCCCCGAATCCGAGAGCACGAAGCGCACGAACGCGCGCGCCAGCTCGGGATGCGGCGCCGCCGTGGGGATGGTGAGCGCATACACGATCGGCTCGCCGGCAAGCTCGAGCATCTCGCCGCCCAGCCGCTTCGCGCCCGGCACCATCACCTTCGCCGCCGCATAGCCGCTCGCGAGCGCGGGATCGCCGAGATCGATCTCCGCCGGCAGCTCCACGAACCGCAGCCCCGTGGTCTGCGCGATGGAGCGGTACGTCCACGCATAGTCGAGCTCGCCCGCCTGCAGCAGCGCCGTGAGGTCGGCCTCCTTGGGCCGCACGAAGCGCGGCGGCATCGCCAGCAGGAGCTTCGCCGCCAGGCCCGGCTGTGCGTAGTGCGCCTCGGCCAGCTGGAGCACCATCAGCGCCCGGTAGCCGGCCGGGTCCAGCGCCGGATCGGAGCGCCCCACCCGCACCTCGGGGCGCAGCAGTACCTGCCACCAGTTGGCGCCGGTCACCTCGTCCGCGCCGGCCGAGCGGTCGGTATAGGCCAGCACCATCGCGTTCCGGGCGAACATCACCTGCCAGCTCGCGTGCGCCGGCCGGACGAGCCGGTCGATGACGGCGTAGTCGGCCACGGCCAGGACGTCGGGCACCTTGCCCAGCTCGGTGATCTTCCGCGCCGCCTCGAGGCTGCCCGAGTTCTCCTGGGCCGGAATGGCCCCGGGATTGGCGGCCTGAAACGCCGTCAGGAGGTCCCGGAAGGGAGCCGCCAGGCTGCCGGCGTTGAAGACGACGAGCGGGCTGGCCTGCTCCCGCTTCCCACACGCGGCGAGGGTGGCCAGGAGGGCGAGAGCCGGCAGCAGGGCTCGACGGGTCCGGCGGAGGGGGGTCGGCATGGAGATATCCTAACCGGGGAACCCCCCGGCCGTTTGCGCGTAACCGTTCGGACACCGATAATTACGGCCGCCGGGCACGTGGCCTGGCTCCCCAGACCCGAACCCGATCAGGATCCGGCAATGCGTCGTGCGCTCGGCCTTCTCGTCCTTCCCCTGGCCCTCGCCCTCGGCGGGTGCCCCACCTACGACCGCTACGGCAAGCTCGACCAGCAGGACGGCTACCTGCCGGGCGACCAGTTCGCGGCGTACGGTCCCGAGCAGGCCCAGAAGGTTGCCATCGGCCGCGCCCTCGCGCAGGCCCACAAGGGCACCTCGCAGGAGGAGTTCGCCGAGCAGATCGGCACCGCCGTCACCTACGCGAAGTCGCTGCCCGACGTGGTGGGCGTGACGGCCGACACCGCGGCCTACTTCCTGACGGTCCAGTTCAAGAGCGGCTGGCGCGTCGCCGTGCTCCCCGTGAGCGACGGCATCGCGCCCGAGGCGACACCCGGGCTGCCGGGGAAGTCGAACTAGCGAGTGTCGTTTCCGTCGTACGTCGTCCTGGTCACCAGCTTCGCCGACCGCGAGACCGCCGAGCGGGTCGCGGAGACGCTGGTGACCGAGCGGCTGGCGGCGTGCGCGCAGGTGCTCGGGCCGCAGACGAGCATCTACCGATGGAACGGGAAGCTCGAGCGCGCCACCGAGTGGCGCCTCGAGATCAAGTCCGCCTCGACCCGCCTGACGGCGCTCGAGCGGCGCCTGCTGGAGCTCCACCCCTACGACGTCCCTGAATGCATCGCGCTGCCCGTGATCCACGGGAGCGACGCCTACCTTCGCTGGCTCGCCGAGGAATCCGAGTCGGCCTGAGACCGGAGCGCCCCATGAAGAAGGGCAACCTCATCACCGTCGCCATCCTCCTCCTCCTCGGCGGCTACCTGCTGTACAGCACGCTCGCCTCGCAGAACCACGAGTGCGCCGTCGACATCGACTTCCGCGGCCGCACCAACTCGGCCACCGCCTCGGCGGCCACGGAGGAGGAGGCGGTGCGCAACGCGGTCTCCACCGCGTGCGGCCCGATCACGGGCGGCATGGACGAGACGATCGCCTGCGGGAAGGTCGTGCCGGTCAAGAAGATCTGTAAGACGCTGTAGGTGACGGCCGCCCGGCGCTTTCCCCACCCGTTCGTCCTGCTGCTGTCCTGCATCGCCATCGCGGCGATGCTGACGTGGGTGGTCCCCGCCGGGGAATTCGAGCGTCGCGACGACCCGGCCACCGGCCGGGCGGTCGTGGTCGCGGGCACCTACAAGGCGGTGCCCGCCACACCGGTGGGCATCGTCGAGGCGCTCTCCGCGGTCCCGCGCGGCATCATCCAGGCCGCGAGCGTGATCGCGCTCGTCTTCCTTTCCGGGGCGGGCTTCACCGTCGTGGAGCGGACCGGCGCGCTGCGCGCCGCGATCGATGCGCTGGTCCGACGCTTCCAGGGCCGGGGCCTGCTGGTGATTCCCGCGGTGGCGCTGGTCTTCGCCGCGGCCGGCGCCCTGCTGCAGATGTCGGAGGAACTGGTCGCCTTCGCACCGCTCCTGCTGATGCTCTGCGCGGCGCTGGGCATGCCGCCGCTCATGGCCGTCGCGATGAGCTTCGGCGTGGCGACGGTGGCCGCCGCGTTCTCGCCGGTCGACCCGTTCATGGTGACCATCGCCCAGAAGGTCGCCGAGGTGCCGGTGGGCTCGGGCTGGCGCTTCCGGACGGTGTTCCTCGCCATCGGCGTGGGCTACTGGCTCTGGGCGCTGCGGCGCCTCGCGATGGCGAACGGTTCGGCGCTGGCCGCCGCGCACGATCGCACCGGCACCGCCCCCTCCATGTCGGGGCGCAACGTGGTGGTCCTCCTCGTCGTGGGCCTCACGTTCGTGTTCTTCCTGCTGGGTGCGCAGCAGTGGGGCTGGGATTTCGACAAGATGGCGATGCTGTTCCTGGCGATGGGGCTCATCACGGGGATCGTGGGCGGCCTGGGCATCAACGGCACCGCCGACGCGCTCGTCGCCGGCGCGCGCGACATGACCTTCAGCGCGCTGCTCATTGGCGTGGCGCGCGGCATCTTCGTGGTGCTCGAGCAGGGTCACATCGTCGACACGCTCGTGCACGCCATCGCGACGCCGCTGGCGCACCTGCCACGCACCGCCGCGGCGCTGGGCATGTTCGCGGCGCACGGCCTCATCCACGTCCCGGTGCCCAGCACGAGCGGCCACGCGGTGCTGACGATGCCGGTACTGGCCCCGGTCTCCGACCTGATCGGCCTGTCGCGCCAGGTGGCGGTGCTCGCCTACCAGTTCGGCGCCGGCATGGCCGACGTCTTCATCCCGACGTCCGGCCCGCTGCTCGCCATGCTGGCCGCCACCGGCGTCGGGTACGACGAGTGGCTCCGCTGGGTGTGGCGCCCCACGCTGGTGCTGTCGGGGATCTGCATGGTCGCGATCGCGATCGCGGTCGCCATCGGGTGGAGCTGAGCATGGAACGACGGGACTTCCTCGCGGGCATGGCCGGCGCGGCCGGCCTCGCGAAATGGACGCCCGGCACGCCGGCCGTGCCGGGCGCGCGCCCGGGCCTCGACATCACCATGGACGAGGTCACCATCGCCGAACTGCAGTCCGGCATGGCCGCCGGCCGCTTCGGCGCGCGCGACCTCGTGGAGCACTACCTGCAGCGCATCGCCCAGGTCGATCGCGCGGGCCCGGCGCTCCGCAGCGTGCTCGAGACGAATCCCGAGGCGCTCGCCATCGCCGCGACGCTCGACGACGAGCGCCGCGCCGGCCGCGTGCGCGGGCCGCTGCACGGCATCCCGGTGCTCATCAAGGACAACATCGACACCGGCGACCGGATGAAGACCAGCGCCGGCTCGCTGGCCCTCGCCGACACGAGCGCGCCGCGTGACGCGGGCGTGGCCGCGAGGCTGCGCGCGGCCGGCGCCGTCATCCTCGGCAAGACGAACCTGAGCGAGTGGGCCAACTTCCGCTCCACCCGCTCGAGCAGCGGCTGGAGCGGGCGCGGCGGCCAGACGCGCAACCCGTACGTGCTCGACCGCAACCCCTGCGGCTCGAGCTCGGGCACCGGTGCCGCCATTTCCGCCAACCTCGCCGTGGTGGGCATCGGCACCGAGACGGACGGCTCCATCGTCTGCCCGAGCCATCAGTGCGGGCTCGTCGGCCTCAAGCCCACCGTGGGCCTGCTGCCCGGCGACGGCATCGTGCCGATCTCGCATTCGCAGGACACGGCCGGCCCGATGGCGCGCACCGTCACTGACGCCGCCGCGCTGCTGTCCGCGCTGGCGCTCGGCGGCGGCGACTACTCCCGCCTGCTGGAGCCGGGCGCGCTCGACGGTGCCCGCATCGGCGTGCTGCGGCAGGACTTCGGCTTCGACGCCCGGGTCGATGCCATCATGGAGGAGTCGCTCGCGGCGCTGCGGCACGCGGGCGCCGAGCTCGTCGATCCCGTGCGGATCCCGAGCGCGAAGAAGGTGGGCGAGCCGGAGTTCGAGGTGCTGCTCTACGAGTTCAAGAGCGACCTCGCGGCCTACCTGGCCACCCGCACCGACCAGCCGCACCGCACGCTCGCCGACCTGATCGCGTTCAACACCGCGAACGCCGACCGCGAGCTGCAGTGGTTCGGGCAGGAGCTGTTCGAGATGGCGGAGAAGAAGGGCCCGCTCACGGAACCGGCCTACCGGAAGGCGCTCGCGGCAAGCCGCCGCTACGCGCGCACGGAAGGGCTCGACGCGGCGTTCGCGAAGCACCGGCTCGACGCGATCGTGGCACCCACGGGCGGGCCTGCGTGGGTCACCGACCTGCTCACCGGCGACCACTTCGGCGGCGGCAATTCGGCCCTGTCGGCGGTCAGCGGCTATCCGGCCATCACCGTGCCCGCGGGTTCCGTGCGCCAGCTGCCGGTGGGCCTAACCCTCATGGGCAAGTCGCGCGACGAGGCCCGGTTGCTCGCCTTCGCCTACGCCTTCGAGCAGGCGACGAAGGTGCGCCGCGCACCGACCTTCGTCCCCACGCTCGCCTGACGCTCAGCGCGCGAGCTGCTCGAGCGTGGCGCGATCGGTGGCGCCCACGTGGCGACCCGATTCCTTCCCGCCGCGGAACGCGATGAGCGTCGGGATGCCGCGGATCCCGAAGCGCTGCGCCGCGATCGGATTCGCGTCGGTGTCGAGCTTGAGCACCAGTACTTCCCCGGCCCGGTCGTGCGCGAAGCCGTCGAGTGTCGGCGCCATGACCTTGCAGGGCCCGCACCAGTCGGCGTAGAAGTCCACCAGCACCGGCACCTCGGCCCCCTGCAACAGCTGGTCGAGTGTCGCATCGGTGGCGACGAGCGGACGGTCGAGTCGCAGCGGACGCTGGCAGCCGCCGCACCGGGGTCCATCGGCCAGGCGGACGAGATCGACCCGGTTGGCCGTGTCGCAGAACGGGCAGCGGACGATGGCACGTCTGGATATCGTGGATGAACTCATCTTGATTACTCCGACGCAGTCGTAGCCTTTTGCGGACGCACTTTCCGACGATACGCCCCGATTGCGACAGGACGACACGCCGGGCACCGTGCACCTTGAACTTGTCGCGCGCCGGGCGGACAGGCAACTTGCTATCCCATCACGACATAGAAAGTCGCAAGGCCACTGGTACCCGGCGTCGCGTCACCCGGTCCGGGTGGCACTTGATATGCTGCGTTCGTGTAGACCGGTGAGAAGGCCCTGCCGGTCCGACAGGCTGGAGGAGTAGATGAACGACGTGAAGGTCACCTCGATGGACCGGCACCAGGACTTCGCCGAGTGGCTCAACGAGCTCCTCGAGCGCGAGGCCGAGGAGGCCGGACACCCCACCGGATTCCACGACCATTACATCGGGCTCACGAGCGAGCTCGGCGACTGGGTCGGTGGGCTGCGCTTCTACGTGCGGGGTGGCGTCGCGCACCTGCTCGACCTCGCCGTCGCGGAGAGCCACCGCGGCCAGGGGCACGCCCACACGCTCCTGCAGGCGTTCGAGGAGCGCGCGAAGGAGGAAGGCGCCGACCTGGCCGAGTTCTGGACCGACGACCAGCGCGCCGAGACGATGCTGGAGACGCTCGGATGGGAGCGGGTGGTCCGCCGCCCGCGCTACATGTTCGGGCGGACCTGGACGCTGATGGAGATGCCCCTCCACGAGTAGCCGGCAATCGACCTGAGCGGGTACGGGATTACTTTTCAGAAGCATCCCTACCCGCACCCACAGGCGGTCATGAGTCTCACCGATTCCGCACGCGAGCTCTTCTCCAAGGTCGAGGTCCTCAAGGACCTCGAGAAGAAGGTCCACGACCTCATGGAAGCCCATGAGCGGAAGCGGACCATCTGGTTCCCGAGCGACCTGCTCGGCGCCGAGCCCGAGCAGGACCGCCTCGAGTGGCTGCGCAAGCTCCGCGACCAGGCCCGGGGCATCCCCGACAACGCCCGCGCCGCCCTCGCGCTCAACACGCTGACCGAAGAGGGCCTGCCCCACTTCCACCGCCTCCTCGCGGTGCACCTCGGCGACGACAGCTTCTGGCGCAAGTGGAACAACCTCTGGACCGCGGAGGAGGATCGCCACGGCCAGGTGCTGCACGACTACACCCGCGACACCGAGCTCTTCGACCAGCGCACCCTCGAGGTGATGCAGTTCGACTACCTCAAGGAAGGCTTCCATCCGGGCTGGGACTACGATCCCTACCGGGTGTTCGTCTACACCACGCTGCAGGAGCGCGCCACGCAGTACTCGCACGCCGCGACGGGGCGCATCGTGGGCGAGTACGAGCCGGGACTCGGGAAGATCCTGCACGAGGTGGCCCAGGACGAGGCGCGCCACTTCGCCTTCTATCGCAAGGTGTTCGCCGAGATCCTCAAGCGCGACCCGAACCAGGCGCTCGAGTCGGCCGCCCACATCATGCCCGGCATCGAGATGCCGGGGCACACCATGCCCGGCTTCAAGGATCTCGCCGACGTGATCCGCCGCACCGGCATCTACGGCCCGCGCGACTACCTCAAGATCGTGCAGGAGCAGATCCGCGCCTGGGGCATCGAGCACATCACCGGCCTTTCGGACATGGGGCGGAAGGCGCAGGAGAAGATCCTGGGCATCCCGAGCCGCCTCGAGCGCATCGCCGACCTCATCGAGACGCGCAGCCGCGCACGCACCTTCCAGTTCGAGGTGGTGTTCAATCGCGAGTTCGGGCTGCCGTGATCCGTCGCTTCGCGACGGCGGGAGTCCTGCTCGTGATCGCGTGCGGCAAGCCGGCCCCCCCACCGGTCGTGGACGGTGCCACCCGTGACGACGTGCCGGCGGACGCCACGACACTCGGCAACGAGCTGTTCGAGCTGATCGATCGCGCCGTCGAATATCGCAGCGCCCACATGGGCCGCCCCGCCGACGCCCTGCGCGACCTGGGCGTGGACAGCCTCACGCCCACCACCGCCCGCCTCCTCACGGGCACCGCCCCGATCGCCTTCACGAGCACCCTCCGTCGCGCCGGTGACGGCATCGTCGCCTGCTCGGCGACCGAGGACGTGCTCGAGCAGGCGTCGCTCAACGAGGGTCGCTTCACCGTGGCATGCGAGTCGGCCGCGGAGATGCGGACGTACGAGGTGGCACGCCCCGTTCCCGCCGCGCCCAGGTGATGGCCGCCGAGATCGCCCTGTGGCTCGACCGCGTCCTGCGCGGCCTCATCGTCGTGGGATTCGGCTATGCATCGGTCGTGGCCGTCACCCACTGGCTGGTGCGCTCGAAGCGGCTGCAGCCGTTCGGCGCGTGGCCGCGGCTGGTGCGCAAGGCGAGCGACCCGGTGCTGCACCCCATCGAGCGCCGCCTGCTGCGCGCCGGCGGCAATCCGCAGGATGGGCCGCTGTGGCTCATCGGCGGCGTCATCGTGGGCGGGCTGGTGCTCCTGGCGCTGGTGCGCTGGCTGATGCAGTTCGTCATGGACCTCGCCTACGTGGCCGACGCGGGCCCGCGCGCGCTGGTGTTCCAGCTGGTGAGCTGGGTGTTCACCGTGCTCAACATCGCGCTGCTGGTGCGGGTATTCTCGTCGTGGTTCGGCGTGTCGGAGTACGCCAAATGGATGCGGCCGTTCGTGTGGCTCACCGACTGGCTGCTCGAACCCATCCGGCGCCGGATGCCGCCCATGGGCGCGTTCGACTTCAGCCCCATCGTGGCCTACCTGGTGTTGATGGTGCTCCGCTGGGCGGTGTTGCGCCTCCTCGGCACATGACCTGGGCCACCGCGGCCGGCGACGGGACGCGATTGGCGCTCCGGGTGCAGCCGCGGGCCTCCCGGAACGAGGTGGCGGGCCCGCACGGGGACGCCCTCAAGGTGCGGCTCGCCGCCCCGCCGGTGGACGGCGCCGCCAACGAGGCGCTGGTGCGCTTCCTCGCGGACGCCTTGGAGTTACCCCGCGCGGCGGTGACCCTGGTGGGCGGCCTCTCGAGCCGCAGCAAGGCCGTCCAGGTGGCCGGTCTCGCCCCCACCGAGGTGGCGCGGCGCCTCGGGGTACCCGCGGGGTGAGGGCTTGCACGAACGGACCGTCGGTCCGAGATTTGCTTGTGAGAAGTCAAAATTGAATACCGTGGCGATTTGAGCCGATTGCGGCCACGTAAAACAACCTGCTAAAGCTGCGCCCCCGGGGCCCTAGCAGGGATCCCGGGGGCGCATCTTTTTGTGAGGCATCACCCGCATGAGCGGACTGCAGGTCTCGTTCGAGTTCTTCCCGCCGAAGACCCCCGAGATGGAGGAGAACCTCTGGCGGGCGATCAAGCGGCTCGAGCCGCTCGCGCCACGGTTCGTCTCCGTGACCTACGGGGCCGGCGGGAGCACGCGCGAGCGCACGCACCGCACGGTGAAGCGCATCCTGACCGAGACGCCGCTGGTGCCGGCGGCGCACCTGACGTGCGTCGCCGCCACGTGCGCGGAGGTGGACCAGGTGGCGCGGGACTACTGGGACGCCGGCGTGCGCCACATCGTGGCGCTGCGTGGCGACCCGCCGGCGGGCGGTGTGTACGAGCCCCCGGCCGACGGCTACCGCTACGCCGCCGACCTGGTGACGGGCCTCAAGGCGGTCGGCGACTTCGAGATCACGGTGGCCTGCTTCCCCGAGGGCCATCCGGAATCCACCTCGCCGCACCTCGACCTCGACCACCTCAAGCGGAAGATCGACGCCGGCGCCACGCGGGCCATCACGCAGTTCTTCTTCGACAACGACCACTACTTCCGCTTCCTCGACAAGGTGCGGCGGCGCGGCATCTTCTGCGAGATCGTGCCCGGCATCATGCCGGTGACGAACTTCCGCACGATGGTGGGCTTCGCCGAGAAGGCGGGGGCCTCCGTGCCGCGGTGGCTCGGCCAGCGCTTCGACGGGCTCGACGACGACGTCGAGACCCGCCGCCTCGTGGCCGCCACCACCGTCGCGGAACAGGTGCAGGGCCTCGCCGAGCAGGGCGTGCGCGAGTTCCACTTCTACACCCTCAATCGCGCCGACCTCTCGTTCGCCATCTGTCACATCCTCGGCATCCGGCCGAAGAAGGCCGCCGTGGAGGCATCCTCATGAGTCACGACTGCGCCGTGCACGCCGCCGGCGACATCGCCATCGCCCCCGCGCCCTCCTGGGCGCCGGCGGCCGTCGCCGACGGCACGCCGTGGACCCGTGAGCGCCGCCTCGCCGCGCTGGAGACGCTCCTCCAGCAGCGCATCCTCGTCATCGACGGCGCCATGGGCACGATGATCCAGGGCTACCGGCTGCAGGAGGCCGACTACCGCGGCACGCGCTTCGCCGACTGGCCGAGCGACCTGCGCGGGCACAACGACCTGCTCACGCTCACGCAGCCCGCGATCATCCGCGACATCCACGCGGCGTACCTCGACGCGGGCGCGGACATCCTCGAGACCAACTCGTTCAACTCGAACGCCACGTCGCTGGCCGACTACGGCATGCCGCACCTGGCGCGCGAGCTGTCGGAGGCCTCGGCGCGCCTGGCGCGCTCGGTGGCGGACGCCTTCGAGGCGGCCTCGCCCGAGCGGCCGCGCTACGTGGCCGGCGTGCTCGGCCCCACCAACCGCACCTGCTCGCTCTCGCCGGACGTGAACGACCCGGGGTTCCGCGCCGTCTCGTTCGACGAGCTGGTGGCGGCCTACACCGAGTCCACCGAGGGCCTGCTGGACGGCGGCGCCGACCTGATCCTGATCGAGACGATCTTCGACACGCTGAACGCGAAGGCCGCGATCTTCGCCGTCGAGGGCGTGTTCGACCGGCGGGGCGAGCGGGTGCCGATCATGATCTCGGGCACCATCACCGACGCGAGCGGCCGCACCCTCTCGGGCCAGACCACCGAGGCGTTCTGGAACTCGGTGGCGCACGCGCGGCCCCTCACCATCGGGCTCAACTGCGCGCTGGGCGCGAAGGACCTGCGCCCGTACGTGCAGGAGCTCTCGCGCATCGCGCCGACGTACGTCAGCACGCATCCCAACGCAGGCCTGCCGAACGAGTTCGGCCAGTACGACGAGGGCCCGGAGTACATGGCGGGGATGCTGCGCGAGTTCGCCGAGGCCGGCTTCCTCAACATGGCCGGCGGCTGCTGCGGCACCACGCCCGCCCACATCCGCGCCATCGTGCAGGCGGTCGAGGGGATGGCCCCGCGCACGCTGCCGACGCCGCCGAAGCGGCTCCGGCTCGCCGGTCTCGAGCCCATCGCCATCGGCCCCGAGACGGGCTTCGTGAACGTGGGCGAGCGCACCAACGTCACCGGCTCGGCGAAGTTCGCCAAGCTCGTCCTCGCCGGCGACTACGAGGGAGCGCTCGAGGTGGCGCGCCAGCAGGTCGAGAGCGGCGCGCAGATGATCGACATCAACATGGACGAGGCGATGCTCGACTCCGAGCGCGCCATGACCACGTTCCTGAACCTCTGCGCCGCCGAACCCCGGATCACGCGGGTACCGTTCATGCTCGACTCGTCCAAGTGGACGG
>DASUOW010000151.1:0-20820 GCA_036276435.1 Gemmatimonadales bacterium | reverse complement strand
TTCCCCGTCCGGATCCGCCACAGCGCGCCCAGCGCCTCGTTCAGCTTGGTGGTGTTCTCGCGCACGTCGAGCCGCACGGTGCTGAACCGGAACACGTCCACCTCGCGGCGCACCGGGCGCACGAACATGGCGGCGATGGACTCGCCGCACGTCGCGATGACGCCCTTCTCGAGGGCGCGCAGGTCGGCGATCAGCTCGTCGGCCGTCCGGTAGCCCGACTCGGGCAGCGCCTCGCCCTGCTCGGCCGCGGCGATGGCGCGGTCGAGGCGACGGACCTGCGCCGTGACGTACTGGCGGAAGATCTCGCCCGGATTGCGCTGCCGGATCGCCTCGCCCTCGCCCGAGGCGGCCAGCACGCGCTCGAGCGCCGTCGCGAAGTCCTCCGGCAACTCGATGGCGCGCTCGCTCACGCTCAGCTCGCGCACGAGGTCGCCGAGGCGGCGCTTGTAGCGCTGCATGGCGGCGAGCCGGTTCTGCGCCAGCGTCCACCGGGTGACGTCGTTGGTGACGAACGGATTGCCGTCGCGGTCACCGCCCACCCAGCAGCCGAACTGCAGGAACGGCGGGATGTAGAAGTTCTCGTCGGGATAGTACTGGGCCAGGGCGCGCTCGAGCTTGTCCTGCAGGATCGGCACCTGCTCGAAGAGCGTCTCGTTGAAGAAGTGGAGCGCCCAGTACACCTCCTGCTCCACCGTCGGCTTCTCGAGCCGCAGCTCGCCGGTCATCCACAGCAGCGCGATCTCGTTGCGGATGCCCTCGACCAGCGTCTGGCGCTCGCGCGGCGTCCAGCGCGGCGCCTCGAGTTCCACCAGCAGGCGATAGATGCGGCGGTGCTTCTCCAGCACCGTCACGCGCTTCGCCTCGGTGGGATGCGCGGTGATGGTCGGGCGGACCCGCAGAGTCGAGAGCAGCGTGCGCAGCTGGTCGGCGGGGAGCGCCAGCTCCTTCGCGGAGCGCACTGCCTGCAGCAGCGTGCCGCGCAGGACGTCAGCGCCCTTCTCCGTCTCGATCTGGCGCCGCCGCCGCATCGCCGCGTTCTGCTCGGCGATGCTCAGGAGGTGGAGCCACATGCCCAGGATCTGCAGCGCCTTGGTGCGGAGGGGGCCCGAGAGGCCCGACTCGTCGCCCTGCAGCACCGGCTCGAGCCGCGGCTCGCGGGTGCGGACGACTTCGATGAGGGCGTTGAAGAGCAGCTCGGCGACCTCGCCCGCGTAGGCGGCCGCCCTCGCCGCCGCCGGCTCGGTGGAAGCCGGCAGCGCCGTGGGGTCGAACGGCGGCCGATCGGCCGCGGTCACGCCACCTTGTCGCGGAGGGGCTTCCCCGCGAAGAACAGCCGGAGGTTCTCGAGCGCGCGCATCCCCATGGCGATGCGCGTCTCGCGCGTGGCGCTGCCGAGATGCGGCAGCAGCACGACGTTCTCCATCGTGAGCAGGTCCTCGGTCACGACGGGTTCCCT
The DNA here is from genome assembly GCA_036276435.1 of Gemmatimonadales bacterium. Lineage (GTDB taxonomy): Bacteria > Gemmatimonadota > Gemmatimonadetes > Gemmatimonadales > GWC2-71-9 > JAGGAG01. Next base: position 19,364 of record DASUOW010000151.1, on the reverse strand, counting down.
CTCGAAGACGTCGAGGCCGGCGCCCTTGATCGTGCCCGCCTTGAGCGCCGCCACCAGCGCCGCCTCGTCCACCACGTCGCCGCGCGCCGTGTTGATGAGGTAGGCGCCCGGCTTCATCTGCTTGAGCCGCTCGGCGTTGACCAGGTGCCGCGTCTCCGGCGTCGCCGGGCAGTGCAGCGACACGAAGTCGGCCGTGGTGAACACCTCGTCGAGCGAGCCCACCGGCTCGGCGCCGAGCGCGGCCGCTTCCTGCGGCGACGGCGGATACGGATCGTGGAAGACGACCTTCATCCCGAACCCGTGGTGCGCCCGTCGCGCCACCGCGCGCGCGATGCGGCCCATGCCCACGAGCCCGAGCGTCTTCCCCGTGACGTGCGTGCCGAGCATGTGCGTCGGCCGCCAGCCCGTCCACGCCCTGGTGCGCACGTGCCGCTCGCCCTCGCCGGCGCGGCGCGCCACCATGAGGAGCAGCGTCATCGCCGTGTCGGCGGTCGCGTCGGTGAGGACGTCGGGCGTGTTGGAGACGGCGAGGCCACGCGCCTTCGCCGCGTTCACGTCGATGTGGTTGAAGCCCACGCCGAAGTTGGCGATGATCTTCGCGCGCAGCGGCTCCACCGCGAGCACGTCGGCGGTGAGCTTGTCGCTCACCGTCGGCAGCAGGGCGTCCGCGGTGCGGAGCGCCTCCTTGAGCTCGTCGGCCGAGAACGGGTGGTCGTCGGTGTTGATGCGGACGTCGAAGTCCTTCGCGAGATCCGCCTCCACTTCCTCCGGCACCCGCCGGGTCACCACGACGACGGGGCGGGTCACACCGCCACCGTCGTCTTCTTGCCCCGGCCGGCGAGCACCTTCGCCACGGTGTCGCCCAGCTCGGCCGGGCTCGGCGCCACGGCCAGGCCCAGCGAGCGCATGATCTCGGCCTTCTCCGCCGCGGTGTCGCCGAAGGCGGAGATGATGGCGCCCGCGTGGCCCATCCGGCGGCCCTTCGGCGCCGTCAGGCCCGCGACGTAGCCGATCACCGGCTTCGACATGTTCTCCTTGACGAACATCGCCGCCTCGGCCTCCTGCGGGCCGCCGATCTCGCCGATCATCATGACGGCCTCGGTCTCCGGGTCCTCCTCGAACATCTTGAGGATGTCGAGGAACGAACTGCCGTTGATCGGGTCGCCGCCGATGCCGACGCTGGTGGAGACGCCGATGCCCAGCGCCTTCATCTGCGACGCCGCCTCGTAGCCCAGCGTGCCGGAGCGGGTCACGAGGCCCACGCTGCCCTGCCGGTAGATGTGCCCGGGCATGATGCCGAGCATCGCCTTGCCGGGCGAGATGAGGCCGGCGCAGTTCGGGCCGACCATCATGGTGCGCTTCTCCTTGGGGAACTTCAGGAGGTAGCGCTTCACCATCATCATGTCCTGCGCCGGGATGCCGTCGGTGATGGCGCAGACGAGGCGGATACCCGCGGCCGCCGCCTCCATGATCGAGTCGGCGCAGAACGCGGCCGGCACGAACACGAGGCTCGCCGTGGCGCCGGTCTGGGCCACCGCTTCACTGACAGTGTCGAAGACGGGGCGGTCGAGGTGCTTCGCGCCACCCTTGCCGGGGGTCACGCCGCCCACGACGTTCGTGCCGTACGCGATCATCTCCTTGGCGTGGAACGTCGCCTTGTCGCCCGTGAAGCCCTGGACGATGACGCGGGTGGTCTGGTCGATGAGGATGCTCATGGCTCAGGCCCTCCCGGCCGAAGCGGTCCGCTCGCGCATCGCGGCGACGACCTTGTCGGCGGCGTCGGCGAGGCTGTCGGCGGTGATGATCGGAAGCCCGCTCTGCTCGATGATCGCGCGGCCGGCCTCGACGTTGGTGCCGGCGAGACGCACGACGAGCGGGATCTTGAGGTTCGTTTCCTTGGCCGCCTGCACCACGCCCTGCGCCACCCAGTCGCAGCGGTTGATGCCGGCGAAGATGTTGACGAGCATCGCCTCGATCTTGGGATCGGCAAGGACGAGCTTGAAGGCCGCCGCGACGCGCTCGGGGCTGGCACCGCCGCCCACGTCGAGGAAGTTGGCCGGCTCGCCGCCCGCGTGCTTGATCATGTCCATCGTGGCCATCGCGAGCCCGGCGCCGTTGATGATGCAGCCGATGTTGCCGTCGAGCGCCACGTAGTTGAGCCCGTACTCGGCCGCCTGCGCCTCGCGCGGGTCCTCCTCGGCGTAGTCGCGCAGCTCGCTCACGTTGGGGCGGCGGAAGAGCGCGTTGTCGTCGAAGGTCATCTTGGCGTCGAGCGCCAGCACGGCCCCGTCCTTGGTGACGACGAGCGGGTTGATCTCCACCATCGTCGCGTCGAGGTCGCGGAAGGCGCGGTAGGCGCCGAGCAACGTGGTGACGCAGCGGTTCACCTGGGCCGGCGCGAGGCCGAGGCGGAAGGCGATCTGCCGGGCCTGGAACGCCGCCATGCCGATGGCGGGCTCCACCACCTCGCGGATGATCGCGTCGGGGTGCGACTTGGCGATCTCCTCGATCTCCATGCCGCCCTGCGGCGCGCCCACCACCATGATGCGCTCGCTCTTGCGGTCGAGCACGAAGCCGATGTAGCACTCGCGCTCGATCGGCACCGCCTGCTCGACGTAGAGCCGGTGCACCACGCGGCCCTCGGGGCCGGTCTGGTGGGTGACGAGCTTCTTGCCGAGGAGCGCCTTGGCCGCCTGGCGCACCTCATCCTCGGTGGAACAGAGCTTCACGCCGCCCGCCTTGCCGCGGGCGCCGGAATGGATCTGCGCCTTCACGGCCCAGCGGCTGCCGCCGATCTCGGCGGCGCGGTACACCGCCTGCTCGGGGCTGTACGCCACGCCGCCGCGCGGGATGGCGACGCCGAAGCCGGCGAGCAGTTCCTTCGCCTGGTATTCGTGGATGTCCACGGATCGGACTCCTGTGGAAAGTTGAGTCTGGTGCGGGGTCGACCGGTTACCGGCTGCGCTGCGCGACCGCTTCCGCGATCTCCACCACCACCTGCGCCATGCGGGCACTGGCGGCGTCGATCATCCTGCCGTCGAGCTGGGCGGCGCCCTTGCCGGCGCGCGCCGCCTCGTCCAGCGCCACCAGGATGCGCTTGGCCCGGTCCACTTCCGCCGCCGGCGGCGAGAAGACCTGGTTGCACAGCGGGATCTGCGACGGGTGGATGGCCCACTTCCCCTCGAGCCCCAGCGCCGCATCGCGCCGCGCCGCCGCCATGAAGCCGTCGGGATCCTTGAAGTCGCCGAACGGGCCGTCGATGGCCCGCAGCCCGTAGGCGCGGCACGCCACCGTCATGCGCGCGAGCCCCGCGTGCCACTGGTCGCCCGGATAGTCCGGGTTGAGGCCGCCGATGCTCACCGTGCGCGCGCGGACGCTCGCGGCGAAGTCGGCCACGCCGAAGTGCATCGCCTCGAGCCGCTTCGAGCTCTGCGCGATCGCCTCCACGTTGGCCATGCCGAGGGCGGTCTCGATCAGCACCTCGATGCCGATGCGATGCGGGATGCCCTTGGCCGTCTCGATCTGCGTGAGCAGCGCGTCGGTGAGGTAGACGTCGGCCGGCACGCCCACCTTCGGGATCAGCACGAGGTCGAGCTTGTGGCCCGCCTGCTCGATCACGTCCACCACGTCGCGGTAGAAGTAGTGCGTGTCGATGCCGTTGAGACGCACCATGACCGTCTTGCCGTGGCCCTTCCAGTCGATCTCGAGCAGCGCCTTGATGACGTTGAGGCGGGCCTGCTCCTTGTCCGCCGGGGCGACGGCGTCCTCCAGGTCGAGGAAGACGACGTCGGCCTCGCTCTCGGCCGCCTTCTGGAACATCTGCGGCTGGGAACCCGGCACCGCGAGCGTGCTGCGCTGCAGCCGCGCGCGGGCGGGTTCGTAGCGGGTGTGGCTCATGCCACGCCGGCCGGTTCGGCCTTCTTCACCTGCGCCTCGGGCGGCGGCGGCGCGGCCTTCTTCGGCGGCAGCGGCTTGGCCGTCTCGAGCAGGTAGCGCTGCGCGGCGGCGACGCCGGAGCCCAGCTCGACCTTGATGCCCACGTCGGTCATCGCCATCTCGCTGCCGCCGATGCCGGCGAGGAGCGTGATCTCGTTGAGGTCGCCCAGGTGGCCGATGCGGAACAGCTTGCCGGCGACCTTGTTGAGGCCGGCGCCGAGCGCGAAGTTGTAGCGGCGGTAGGCGACGTCGATGACGTCGGCGCCGTTGAAGCCCGGCGGCACCATGATGGCGCTCACCGTGTCCGAGTACCACTTCGGGTCCTTCGCGCAGAGCGAGAGCCCCCACGCCTTCACCGCGCGGCGGCAGGCCTCGGCCAGCCGGTGATGGCGCGCGAAGACGTTCTCGAGTCCTTCCTCGAGCAGCATGTCCAGCGCCTCGCGGATGCCGTAGAGCATCGGGATCGACGGCGTGTACGGGAAGTAGCCCGTGGCGTTCGCCTTCGTCTGGTCCTCGAAGCTCCAGTAGCACTTCGGCAGCTTCGCCGTCTTCCCCGCCTCGAACGCCTTCGGGCCGACGCACACGATGCCGGCGCCCGCCGGCAGCATGAAGCCCTTCTGCGAGCCCGTCACGCAGATGTCGACCTTCCACTCGTCCATGCGGAAGTCGATGCTCGCGAGGCCCGAGACGCTGTCGACGAACAGCAGCGCCGGATGGCCCGCCGCGTCGATCGCCTTGCGCACGGCGCCGATGTCGCTCGTGACGCCCGTGGCGGTCTCGTTGTGCACCACGCAGACGGCCTTGTAGGCGTGCTGCTTGTCGGCGGCGAGGAGCTCGTGGATCTTCTCCGGCGGCGCGCCCTCGCCCCACTCGACGTCGATCGCGGTGACGTCGAGGCCCAGGCGCTGCATCATGTCGATCCAGAGATGGCTGAACTGGCCGTAGCGGAACGAGAGCACCTTGTCGCCCGGCGACAGGGTGTTCACCAGCGCCGCCTCCCAGCCGCCCGTGCCGGTGCCCGGGAAGACGAATGCCTTGCCCGTCTCCGACTTGAAGATCTTGGGCAGGTCGCGGAAGATGCCGTTCGCGAGGTCGGGGAACGTGGAGGACCGATGATCCTCCATCGGCACGTGCATCGCACGGAGAATCCGGTCCGGCGTGTTCGTCGGCCCCGGCACGAAGAGGAAGTTGCGACCCGGCATTGCTCAGATCCTCGCGAATGAAAGACGGAAGGTGCGCCGGCAGCCTCACCGGGCTGTGGCGATTCCCGGACGGCGGCCTTCACCGTCCTGTATATTCGTCCCCTCAACCACCCGGCACCAGACGTGGGCCCTTCATGACGACTCCCGCAGGCCCCTCCGACGCGGTCCTCCTCCGGTCGCTCTACGACGCGGCCGTGGCCGCCGTGAACCCCGGTCCTGCCACCGAGTCGGCGCTCGAGCGGCTCGCGCCATCCGGGACGCGGCCCCTCTGGATCCTCGCCCTCGGCAAGGCCGCCGCGCCCATGGCGCAGGCGGCGTCCCACTACGCCCGTCGGACCGGCCGGCACCTCGTCGGCGGCCTCGTCGTCGCCCCCGACCTGGGCCCGGCACCCGATGCCGCGCTCCCCGTCGTGCAGGGCGACCATCCGGAGCCGGGTCCCGCCTCGTTCGTGGCCGCCGAACTCCTTGGCCAGATCGCCGCGCGCGTGGGCGCCGGCGACGACGTCTGGGTCCTGCTCTCCGGCGGCACCACGAGCCTCATCGGCGCGCCCCGGGACGGCTTCGCGCCGGGGGAGCTCAAGGAAGTCTACGCCCGCCTGCTCGCCTCCGGCCTCGACATCGGCGACATGAACCGCATCCGGAAGCGCTTCACCCGTTGGGGCGGCGGCAAGCTCGCCGCGGCGCTGGCGCCGGCGCACATCCTCCAACTCGTCGTATCCGACGTCATCGGGGACGACCTGCCGTCGATCGGATCCGGCCCCTGCGTGCCCGACCCGATGACCGCGGCCGACACCCGCGCCCTGCTCCAGCGCACGGGCCTGTGGACCACGCTGCCGGCATCCATCCGCACGGTGATCGAAGCGACGGAGGCGGGCAAACTGCCCGAGACGCCCAAACCGGGCGACGCGGCCTTCGCATCCGTGGAGACAGCGATCATTTCGAGTAACCGGCTGGCGTTGGAAGCCGCCGCTCGGCGTGCGACAGAGTTGGGCCTCGCGTCGGAGATCGTCTCCGAGCCGCTCGCCGGGGAGGCGCGGACGGCAGGCGCGAGTGTAGCCGCGACTTTGCGAAATTATTCACAAGCCCGGCAAACGCAAGCCCTCACAAGGCGTTGCGTGATCTGGGGCGGCGAGACGACGGTGACCTTGGGAGACCATCCCGGGCTCGGCGGACGGTCCCAGGAATTGGCCCTCGCGGCGGCGCAAACGCTTGCCGGGAGCGAAGGTGTGAGCCTGCTCGCGGGGGGCACGGATGGGCGGGACGGCCCCACCGACGCCGCCGGGGCGATCGTCGACGGCCGCACCTGGGCCGCGATCCAGGCCGCCGGCCGGGACCCGGCGAGGGATCTGGACCGGCACGATGCCTATCATGCGCTGGCCGCGGCGGGGGTGCTGCTGCAGCCCGGGCTGACGGGGACGAACGTGATGGATGTGGTGATCGGGGTGGCGTGAAGGATCGTGTCACGGGCGAGCTGAAGCCGCGGACTCCCACCCCGACTCGCACCTGCCGCCGCCCCCTACGGATGCACCTCGTCCGGCTCGCGATAGTCGGGCCCGAGGATCACGCTCACGTCCACGTGCCGGGTCGTGTCCCGGGCCGACCTGAGCCGCCCCTGGTCGAGCGCGCGGTGCACCAGCTTCCCCGCCTCCTCGTTCCCCCGCCGCACGAACACCGTCGTCGAATCCACCGCCGGCCCGTTGCCCAGATAGACGACATCGAGCCCCTGACGCCGGAGCACGCGCGTCGCCACGCGCGCCAGACCCGGACGGCCCGAGCCGTTCAGCACCTCGACCGTGATGCGGTCGTCGGCGGTGGGCACCGGATAGGCGTGCCCCTCGACCTGCTCGGGCCGTCTCGACGCGACGAACCACGCGCCGCCCGCGAGGGCGGCGAGCAGCAGCACGAGACCGGCCCGCCTCAGGAGGCGGGTCGGTTTGCGACGAGACTGTTCCAGAAGCGGTAGGTCGGCTCGGGGATCACCCAGCCGCAGCCGATGGCGTGGACCAGGCGGCGCTGCGCGACCTCGCGCAGCACGCCGCCCACGTCGGTGGGAAAGCGCCGCGCCAGCTCGGCGCGATGCTCGGGATCGAACGTCCGGCCGGGCTCGAGGTAGTCGGCGCAGTAGAGCACGCGGCCCACCATGTCCCACTCCGCGAGCCCGACGGAGTGGTAGCGCACCGCATCCAGCACGCCGCGGTCCGTCTCGCCCTCGGCCTTGGCCCGGGCGGCGCTCGCGGGTCCGTGACGCAGCTCCGGCGCGCCCGGCGTGGACGACGCCCACTCGATCAGCTCGGCCTCCGGCGCGTCGCGCAGCGCGTCATGCAGCCACACCGCGCGCAGCCAGCGGTTGCGTTCGTTGTCGTGGATGCCCATCTCGTCGGCCCACAACGCGACCAGCTCCGCCACCCGGATCACGTGATCGAGCCGGGGCGAGGACATCTTCGCCCAGGCCGGCACGGTGGGCCGCAGCGACGGCGGCGTGGGGCGGGAGGGCATCGCCGGGTCAGCTCTCCGCGCGGAGCTGCGGGCGCGTGATGCGGTTGCGATTGTCGACGAACACGACGTGCGGCCGGTGCTTCTGCGCCTCGGCGTCCTCGAATACGCCGTAGCTGATCAGGATCACCAGGTCGCCCGCCATGCCGAGGCGCGCGGCGGCGCCGTTGAGCTGCACCACGCCCGAGCCCCGCGGACCGGGGATCACGTACGTGGTGAACCGGGCGCCATTGTTCACGTTCACGACCTGGATCTCCTCGTTGCGCAGGAGATCGGCCGCCTCCATCAGGTCCTCGTCCAACGTCAGCGACCCTTCGTAGTTCAGGTCGGCCGAGGTGATCGTGGCCCGGTGGATCTTGCTCTTCATGAGGTGCCGCTGCATCAGAGCCCCTCGCCCAGGATGACGTTGTCGATGAGTCGGGTCCGGCCGACCCGGCCGGCCACCACGACCACGGAGTCCGCTCCGGCCTCGGCGACCGGCTCCAGATTCTCCGGGCAAACCACGGCAATATACTCGACGGCGACGCCCGGATGGAGCGAGAGCACCTCGCGCATCTCGGCCTCCAGCAACGACGTGCGCCGCACGCCCGCCGCGAAGCGCTCGCACCCGCGCCGCAGCGCCCGCGACAGCCCGAGTCCCTGCGCCCGCTCCTCGGCGGAGAGGTAGGTGTTGCGGCTCGAGAGGGCGAGGCCGTCGGCGTCGCGCGTGGTGCGGCAGACGCGGATCCCCACCGGCCAGTCGAGGTCGCGCACCATCTGGCGCACCAGCGTGGCCTGCTGGATGTCCTTCTGGCCGAAGCATGCGACGTCGGGCTCGACCAGATGGAACAGCTTGGCGACCACCGTCAGCACGCCGGCGAAGTGCCCCGGTCGCACCTCGCCCTCCCAGCGGTTCGCCGTGGGGCCCGGCACCACGCGCACTTCCGAGCCCGGCGGATACATGTCGGAGACCTGCGGCAGAAACAGCGCATCCACTCCCCGCGCCTCGGCGAGCGCGCGATCGCGCGGCAGGTCGCGCGGGTAGCGGTCGAGGTCCTCGCCGGGCGCGAACTGCAGCGGATTGACGAAGATGCTCATGACGACGGCGTCGGCTTCGCGCCGGGCCGCGTCCACGAGCGACAGGTGCCCTTCGTGCAAGAATCCCATCGTCGGCACGAAGCCGATGCGCTGCCCCGCCCCGCGCCTGGCGCGCACCCAGCCGCGCAGCGCGCCGATGGACGTCAATTCCTCCATCGCGCTCACTCGAACGAGTGCTCCGGGCCGGGATACCGGCGGGCGCGCACGTCGTCGGCGTAGGTGCGTACGGCGTCGCGCACGGGGCCCGCCAGATCGGCGAACTTGCGGAGGAACTTCGGATTGAAGCCCTCGTTGAGGCCGAGCATGTCGTGCAGGACCAGCACCTGACCGTCGCACCCGCTGCCGGCGCCGATGCCGATGGTGGGAATGGCGAGCGCCTGCGAGATGCGCGTCGCCAGCGCCGTTGGTACCAGCTCGAGCACGAGCAGGCTCGCCCCGGCCGCCTCGAGCGCGCGCGCGTCCTCGAGCATTCGCTCCGCATCGTCGCGGTCGCGGCCCTGCACGCGATAGCCGCCCACCACGTTCACCGACTGGGGCGTGAGCCCCAGGTGACCCACCACCGGGATGCCGCGCTCCACCAGCGCGCGGACGGTGGGCGCCATGGCCGCGCCGCCCTCGAGCTTCACCGCGTTGCAGCCGCTGTGCTGCAGCACGCGGCCCGAGTTCCGGATCGCCTCCTCGACGCTCACCTGGTAGGTCATGAACGGCAGGTCCACGACGATCGGCAGTGTCGGCACGCCGCGGCGCACGGCACTGGCGTGGTAGATCATCTGGTCGAGCGTGGCGCCGAGCGTGGAGTCCTGCCCCGCGACGACCTGGTTCACCGAGTCGCCCACGAGGATCACGTCCACCCCCGAGCGGTCGAGCAGCCGCCCGAAGGTGGCGTCGTAGCAGGTCAGCATCACGATGGGCCGGCCGGCGGCCTTCATCGCGACGAGGTCGGGGATGCTGTCGGGCCGCGTATCAGCGTTCATGTGGGGTGAGCTCCGCCAGTTCGCGCTGCCAGAAGTCGCGCGTGGCGACGCCCGGATGCGGCAGGGTGAGGTCCGTGGTCGCGAGCACGAGGTCGTCGTAGCGCACGATGTCGAGGTCCAGCGTGCGCGAGCCCCAGTGCCCGCGCCGCTCGCGACCGTTCGCCGTCTCGATCGCCTGCAGCGCGCGCAGCAGGTCGAGGGGCGCGAGCGTGGTCTCCACCAGTACCATCTGGTTCAGGTACGGCGGCTGCTCGAGCCCGCCGAGCGGCGCCGTCTCCTCCACGCGCGTCGCCGCGACGAGCCGGGTGCCGGGCAGCGCGCCGAGCGCGGCGCGCGCCGAGCGCAGGTGCTCGTGCCGGTTGCCGAGATTGCTGCCCAGGGCGATCACGGCGCGCGCGGGCCGGCTCACGCGTCGACGTCGAAGTGCCGCGCGATGCGCTGCAGCTCGGCGGTGACCTCGCCCAGCTCGCGGATCGCGCCCTCGAGGTCGGCTTGGCCGCGCGCGGCCTCGCCGGCCTGCTGCGCGAGCGCATCGGTCTCGCCGCGTGCCCGGGTGGCGACCGTGGCGACGCGCTCGATGCTCTCGTTGAGCGCCTGCGCCTGGCGCCGCTGCCGTGCGGCCGTCTGGGCGATGCGCTCCGCGTGCTCGCCCGCCACGCCGGTGGTGGCCTTGATGGCGTCCAGGGCCTGCGCCGCCTCGTGGCTCAGCTTCTCCACGCCCGCCACGATCTCCTGGCCGCGGGCCATCTGCCCGGTGACGCTCTCCACCTGCCCCGCGATCTCGCCCACGAGCGCGCCCGCCTGCCGCGCCGCGTCGAGGCTCTGCGCGGCCAGCGCCCGCACCTCCTCGGCGACGATGGCGAAGCTACGGCCCTCGCGGCCCGCGCGCGCCGCCTCGATCGCCGCGTTGAGCGCGATGAGGTTGGTGGCGTCCGCGATCTCCCGGATGCTGCCGATGAACCCGGTGATGCGGCGCGTCACGTCGCCCAGGGCGGCCACCTGGCTCGAGCTGTCCGCCACGAACTCCTTCAGGTGCACGAGCCGCTGCAGCGCGTCCCCGATGACGATGCGCTTCTGCACCGCCACGTCCGCCGCGGTGCGGCTCGCGTCGGCGGCGAGCGCACCCTGCTCCGCCATCGCCGCGGCATCCCGCGCGAGGAGCGCGGTGGCGTCGAGGCCGCCGCGCACGAACTGCTCCTGCTCCGCCACGGTGCGCCGCATGCCGGTCGAGGCCGTGGTGAGCGCGTCGGCCGAGGCGCGCATCGATTCGCTGGCGCGCGCGAGCGCGGCCGCCTCGTGGCCGATCTGGTCCACGGTGGTGACGAGCGGCCGTCGCAGCTCCGCGATGTGCACCGCCGTGGCCACCTGCGCCGCGATGGTCCCCAGCACCGCGAGATCCTTCGGGCCGTAGGCGTGCCGCTTGAAGTGATCCACCTCGAGCGTGCCGAGCACCTCGTTGCCGAACCGCACGGGATGGACGATGACGCTCCGCACGTCGGGATGCCGCTCGACCACCCGCGGGTCCCGGTGCGCGTCGAGGATGACGATGGGACGGCCCTGCGTCACCGCCTCGCGCCGGAGGGCGGCGAGATCGCTCGGGCCCCCGTCGCGGCCCGGCCGCCCGATCCGCCCCTGGTAGACCACCGGCACCTCGCCCTCGTGCACGCGGGTGATGCGGAAGTCGCCCCAGTCGAGCAGCCGGTACGCGAGCCGCTCGATATGCTCGAACGCCGTCGCCAGACCGGCCGTGGTGGAGGTGGAGGACTCGAGCAGGTGGATCTTGTTGAAGTCCTCCGCGGCAATCGCCTCCTCGACGATGCGCCGCGCGAGCAGCCCCAGGGCCGCCAGGGCGCCGAGCACCGCGAGCCAGCCCATCGGCGCGAGCGACGTCAGCGCCGTGATCGCCACCGCGATCGCCCCCAGCGAGAGGAGGTACGACACCACCTCCCACCGCAGGATCAGCAGGCGTTCCGCCTCCTCGAGCTTGTCCCGCACCAGCAGCGTGAAGTAGAAGAGCGACCGGCTGGCGGTGAAGTACGCGGCGGCGAAGGTGAAGGCCGCGGGAAAGAGATCGGCCGACAGCGGCGGCCGGCCGCTGGCCTCGTACACCGCTGCGTACGCGCCGAAGGCGGCCACGAACGCGATCACCTCGCGACCGGCGTTGATGAGCGCCACCCACTGCGGCTTGCGGTGCCAGAGCGTGTCGGACGCCAGGGTGCCGACGAAGAGGGCCGCGACCGACGCGGCCGGCCCGACTGCGAGCGCGCCCACGGCGATCGGCACCACGCTCTGCGTGAGGTAGGAGTACTTGCTGAGCCGGACCGGGAACATCCGCAGCAGCGTCACCGCGCCGATCAGGACGAGCGTCGCCCCGGGCACGTCGAGGAAGCGCGGGTCGGACGCCAGCGCGCCGAGCGCGAGCGCCAGGCCGCCCCACGCGAGGACCCGCGCGTACCCATCGAGGACGGCGGGAATGCGAAGCGTCACACCGGGCGCTCCATCGCGTCGAGCGCGTCGCGCAATTCGGTCAGCAGCGCGCGCACCCCCGGCACGCCCTCGCTGCCCAGCCGATCGACGAGCGCGCTTCCCACGACGACGCCCTCCGCGAGCTGCGCCACCTGCGCGACCTGCGCCGCCGTCGACAGGCCGAAGCCCACCGCGATCGGCAGCGACGAGACCTCGCGCACGCGTGCGATCGAAGCCCCGAGATCGCTCGCCACCGAGACGCTGGCGCCCGTCACGCCGAGTCGCGACACCAGATACAGGAATCCGCGCGCCTCGGCGGCGGCCACCGCCAGCCGCTCCGGCGGCGTCGTGGGCGCGAGCAGGCGGATCAGGTCCAGCGGACTCGCGGCCACCTCCCGCTCCACGGCCGGGTCGCTGCCGGCCGGCAGGTCCGTGAGCAGCAGGCCTGCGACACCGAGCGAGGCCGCGTCCCGCAGGAAGCGGGTGAGGCCGTAGCGCAGGATGGGGTTCAGGTAGCTGAACACCACGACCGGCTTGGTGAAGCCGACCCGGCCGATCAGCTCGAGCGTGCCCGGCAGCGTCATCCCCTGCTGCAGTGCCGCGAAGGTGGACCGCTGGATGGTCGGGCCGTCGGCGAGCGGGTCGCTGAACGGCACGCCCACCTCGATGACGTCCGCCAGCTCGTCCGCGGCGCGGAATGCGTCGAGGCTCGCCGCGACCGTGGGATACCCGGCGGTGAGGTAGGTCACGAGGCCCGCGCGCCGGCGGGCGGCGAGCGCCGCCCAGCCGCGCGCGAGCGCGCGCTCAGACGAAGTAGTTGCCGACATTCAGGCCATAGCGGGTCGGGGTCGTCACCTTCACGATGGAACGGACGAAATGCCCCGATTCGTCCTGCTCGGCCAGGTTCACGAGGCGGCCCGGCGGCGGGATGACGCCGCCGACGTCGTCGATGGCGATGCGCACCAGCGGCCGGTGCAGCAGCTGCGTCTCGGGGTTGGGCCCGTAGACGATGCCCACCTCGAACGTGTCGAGGATGACGCAGGTCCCCACGGGGTAGATGCCGATGAGGTTGATGAGCGCCTTGACGAGCACCATGTCGTAGCCGCGGCGCGGGTTCTCCCACATCTCCCGCAGCACGGCGTCGGGCTCGATCGGCACCGTCTGGTAGCTGCGCCGGCTCGTGGCCGCATCGAACCCGTCGGCCACCGAGACCAGGCGCGAGAAGAGCCCGAGCTTCCGCGGACGGATGGCCTTCGGGTAGCCCGTGAGGTCGGTCTTCATGTGGTGCTCGTGCGCGACGAGGATGGCCCGGTACGGCGTCTCCTCGTAGCTGCGGAGCGAGAACAGCGAGAGCGAGCCCAGCCAGGGGTGCGCCTGCATGATGCGCCACTCGTCGTCGTCCAGGCTCGACGTCTTGTTGAGCACTTCGATCGGCACGCGCGCCTTGCCGATGTCGTGCATCAGTGCCGCGAGCCCGAGGTCGTACAGCTCCAGGCGCGAGAACCCGAGCTTCTTGCCCAGGGCCACGGAGAAGATGCACACGTTCACCGAGTGGGTGAACGTGTACTCGTCGTAGTCGCGGATGGTGGTGAGCCCGACGATCGAGGTCTCGTTGTTGAGCACCTGGTCGACGATGAGCTGTACCGCGCGCTTCACCTTCTTCACGTTGGTGGCGCGACCCATGCGGACGCTGTGGATGATCTCGCGCGTCACCGCCACGCCCTGCGCATAGGTGCGCTTGGCCACCTCGCGTTGGCGCTCCTGGTCCTGAAGGCTCTCCTCCGTCTCGTGCAGCCGGGACAGCTCGAGGTTGCCCGCGCCGGCCGCCGCCAGGCGGGCCTGCAGGTCATCGAACAGCTGCTCCTGGGGGCCGCGGCCGCTCAGGCTCAGCAGGATGCTGAGCAGCGCCTGCCACTCGCGCCGCTGCACGCCCGGGTGCATGCGCAGGGCACCGATCTCGAATGCGCGGAACAGCGCCAGGATGTGGCTGAACGCGGCGTAGTTGTCGAGCTCGAGCCGCAGGCGGGTCTGGTTGACGAAGATGAAGTCGCCCGCGAGGCGCACCTCCACCTCGGGCTCGGTGCGCTGCAGCGACTCGGCCACCGCCTGCAGGTCCTCGAGCGAGCGCTGCACGGTGGGGTTCTCCACCGGGTACAGCTTGAGGTTCCGGAGCGCCGCATACAACGCGAGCAGGAAGCTGCGGCCACCGGCGCGGATGGCGCTCTCGGCGGGCGGGGGGCCGGCCGTCATGCGGGTCCCATCCCGCGCAGCGCGCGGCTGACCGCGTTCCGCACCACGAGGTCCTTGTCTTCCGTCGCCTTCTGCAGCACCGCGCGCGACTCGGGCGAGCGGATGCGGCCCAGCGCCGTGGCGGCGCACGCGCGCGTCTCGGCGCTCGCACGGTACCCGAGGAGCGTCTTGCTGAGCAGCATGTTCTGCAGGGTCGGCACGGCGCCCGGTCCGGCGATGGCTCCGAAGGCCTCGAAGTAGGCCATCTTTTCGGTGAGGTCGATCTCGCGGGTGGCCTTGCCGAGCACCACGGGCTCGACGCGCCGCAGCACGTTGCGATACCCGCGCGCCCCGAGCGCGCGCACCGCGGCGAGGCGCACGGCGCGATCATCGTCGTCCACCGCGCGCTCCATGGCGGCCAGGGCGCCGACCGAGCCGATGTCGGCCAGCGACTGCACGGCCGCCAGCCGCATCGCGGGGTCGGCGTGCGTCACGAGCTCGCCCAGGCCCGGCACGGCGCCTTGCAGCTTGAGTCGGCCGCACATGCCCACGATCTCGCGCAGCGCCTCCTGGCCCGGGTCGCGCAGCAGTCGCAGCACCTCGGCGGGATGGTTCGAGGCGAGGCGGTCGGCGGCCGCCTCGAGCAGCTCGCGCATGTGCGCGTTCTGCAGCGAGGGGAGGTAGCCCACGATGGGCCCGAGCGCCGTCGGCCGCAGCTCGCGGAGCACCTCGCCGAGGTCCTCGTCCCCGGGGGGCGTCGCGGCCTCGTCGATGGACTGCATGAGCTGGCGCACGATGTCCGGCTCGCTCAGCCGCGCCTCGAAGCCGAGCAGCCGCTGCCGGTGGGCCGTGGAAAGGTGCGGGGCCCGCTCGCCGAGCCCCCGCACCTGCCGCAGCAGGTGGGCCACGGTGCGGAACTCGCCGGCGTTCAGCAGGTTCGGGAAGAGCATCTCGAGGTCGGCGAGAATCTCGTCGCGGATGGCGAGCGAGGCGTCGAACTCGAAGATGTCGAACAGCACGTCGAGCGACGCGCTGCGGACGTCGCGCTCGTACTCGTGCCGCAACTCCTGGGCGACGTAGGCGATCTCCTTCTCGTCCAGGAAGTACAGCGTGGCGTCGAACTCCTCGAGGTCCACGATGCCCGATGGCTTCGGCGGCGCCTCGTCCCGCACCTGCGACTGCAGCGCGTCCGGGCTCGGGCGGTCGGGCACCGGCCCCGCCTCGGGGATGGACTCGTCGCCGAAGCTCTCGACGAACTGGTACTCGATGCGCACGAACTCCTGCTCCCACAGCAGGGTCAGCAGGTCGTCGCTGGCGTCGGCCTTGAGATGACGCGCCTTGTTCACCGCCTCGAGGAAGCGCACGACCTCCTCCTCCTCGACGCCCGGCCGGAGCGTCAGGCGCCGCATGCCGTCCTTGTACAGCGTCCATGCGAGGCTGTCCTGCTTCGACGCCTGCTGATAGACGGGCTGCTCCTCCCACACGAAGTCGGTCTCCGCGACGGCGAGGACCAGCTCGTCCATGTCGGCCCACACCGGCACGAAGGCGGCGCGCACGTTGTGCGCCGCCTTGTGGTAGATCGGGTTGTTCGGGAGGTACATCTGGAACGCCCGAAGCGCCTTGACGAGGCTCTGGATGAGCTCGCCGACGTGCACCGCCGACGCCGGCAGGGATTCGGGCTTCGACGTCACGCGCGGTCCCGCAGGAGGTCGGCGACGTGGGCGACGTCCTTGTCGCCCCGTCCGCTCAGGCAGACGAGCACCGGCTCGTCCGCGGCCCAGCGGCCCTTCGACCTGAGCACCCAGGCGAAGGCGTGCGCCGTCTCGAGCGCCGGGATGATGCCCTCGAGCCGGCACACGCTCCGGAACGCATCGAGCGCCTCGTCGTCGGTGGCCGACTCGTACCGCACGCGGCCGGTGTCGCGCAACCAGCTGTGCTCGGGACCCACGCCCGGGTAGTCGAGACCGGCGGAGACCGAGTGCGCCGGCGCCACCTGGCCGTCGGCATCCTGCAGCAGGTAGCTCAGGCAGCCGTGGAGCACGCCCGGCTGGCCCGCCGAGAGCGTGGCGCTGTGGTGCCCGCTCGCGATGCCCTCGCCCGCCGCCTCGACGCCGACGAGCTCCACCTTCGCGTCGTCGAGGAAGCCGGCGAAGATCCCCATCGCGTTGGAGCCGCCGCCCACGCACGCCACCACCGTCTTCGGCAGCTGGCCGGCACGCTCCAGCATCTGCGCGCGCGCCTCGCGGCCGATCACCGACTGGAAGTCGCGCACCATGCGCGGGAACGGGTCGGGACCCACCACCGACCCGATGATGTAGTGCGTCGTGGGCACGTTGGTGACCCAGTCGCGCAGCGCCTCGTTGGTGGCGTCCTTGAGGGTCCGCGTGCCCGACTCGACCGGCACCACGGTGGCCCCGAGCAGGCGCATCCGGTAGACGTTGAGCGCCTGCCGCGCCACGTCCTCCGAGCCCATGTAGACGACGCACTCGAGCCCGAACCGGGCGCACACCGTGGCGGTGGCGACGCCGTGCTGGCCGGCGCCCGTCTCGGCGATGACGCGCCGCTTCCCCATCCGCCGGGCGAGCAGCGCCTGGCCGATGGTGTTGTTGATCTTGTGCGCGCCGGTGTGGTTGAGGTCCTCGCGCTTGAGCCACACCGGCGCCCCCACCGCCTCGGAGAGGCGGGGCGCGGTGCTCAGCAGCGAGGGCCGGCCCACCACCTCGTTGAGGAGACCCTCGAACTCCGCCCAGAAGGCGGCATCGGTGCGGGCCTCGTCGTAGAGGGCGGTGAGCTGGTCGAGCGCCGCGATGAGCGTCTCGGGCACGTAGCGGCCGCCGTAGGGGCCGAACCGACCGTCGACGGACCGCTCAGCCGCGTGGGCGAGCGTCACGAGTGACCTCCAGGAATCGGGCGAGCAGGTTCGCGTCCTTGATGCCGGGCGCGGATTCAACCCCGGAACTTACATCAACGATGTCCGGACGAACGAGGGCGACCGCGCGCTCGACCGTCTCCGGCCGCAACCCGCCGGCCAACGCCATGCGCGCGCCGGCCAGGCGCTCGCGCGCGAGGGCCGCGAGCTCGAGCGGCAGCGCGGCGCCCGTGCCGCCATGGGCGCCCTCCACCCGCGGCTCGACCAGCACCACCGCCGCTCCCGCCGCGAGCTCGTCGAGCCGCTCGAGGTCCCGCTCGTCCGCCACGCGGAGCACCGACCACACCTGCATCTCCTCCCGCGCGAGGCGCTCGCGCACCGCGAGCGCGTACTCGCCGTGCAGCTGGGCGCCGGCCAGGCCGGCGCGGTCCCGCTGGCGCAGGATCTCGTCGACGGTGGCGTCGACGAAGACGCCGATCACCGGCACCCCGTCCGAGGCGGCCACGATGTCGCGTGCCGCCGGCGTGCCGACCCGTCGCGCACTCTCCGCGAACACGACACCCAGGTGCGAGGCGCCCAGGCGCACCGCGAGTGCCGCGTCCGCGGCGCGGGTCAGGCCGCACACCTTCGCCTCAACGGCCACGGCGCACCAAGCCGGCGATGCCGGCGGCCAACGCCATCGGCTCGGGCGCCGAGGAGAGCGCCGTACCCACGAGCACGGCGTCGGCCCCGGCGGCGGCGGCCCGCTCGGCGTCGGCAAGCGTCGCCATGCCGCTCTCGGCCACCGCGATCCGATCGGAGGGTACGCGTGCCACGAGCCGCCACGCCGCTTCGATGTCGATGCGAAAGGTGTCGAGGTCCCGGCTGTTCACGCCGATCACGTCCGCCCCCGCCTCGACCGCCACGTCGAGCTCCGCGGCGGTATGCACCTCGACCAGCGTGCCGAGCCCGAGGTCGCGGGCGGTCCGCGCCAGCGCCGCAAGTCGCTCGGCGCCGAGCGCGCGCACGATCAGGAGCGCCGCAGCCGCTCCGGCGACGCGCGCCTCGAGCAGCTGCTCTTCGGCCAGGATGAAATCCTTCCGCAGGACGGGCACGGAGACCGACGCCGCCACCGCCCGCAGGTCGTCGAGCGAGCCCCCGAAGAACGGCCCGTCCGTCAGCACCGAGATCGCGGCGGCGCCGGCCGCGGCGTAGCCCACGGCACGCGCGACGGGGTCGAGGGTCTCGTTGATGCTGCCGGCCGACGGCGAGCGCCGCTTGACCTCAGCGATGAGTGCGAGGGTGGGACGGCGAAACGCGGCCATGAATTCGGGTGGCGTGGGCGCTGCGGCGGCCGCCGTCTCCAACTCGGCCCGCCGTGCCCTCAGCGCCGGCAGCCCTTGCCGGGTAGTGTCGAGGATCAGGCCCAGACTGACGGACATCTTGCCCTTCGGTCGGTGTTCGGGTAATGTAATTCGGGATGTCTTCGGTCGCACTCAACCACGGAGGCGGACGCGTGCCGCTCACCCGACGTCAATCCGAGATCCTCGATTACCTGCGTACGCACATCGAGGAGCAGGGCTACGCCCCCAGCTTCGAGGAGATCGCCGAGAAGTTCGGCTTCGCCTCGCTGGCCACCGTGCACGAGCACCTGACCAACCTCGAGCGCAAGGGCTACATCCGGCGCAGCTACAACGAGAGCCGCTCCATCGAGGTCATGCCGCCCCGCGGCACCGCGCGCGCCACCGAGATTCCCTGCCTCGGAAAGGTCGCGGCCGGCTTCCCGATCGAGTCGCTCATGAGCGACGAGACGATCGCGGTCCCCGACGACCTCCTGCCCCGCCGCGGCAACAACTTCGCCCTCAAGGTCAGCGGCCAGTCCATGGTGGACGAGCACATCTGCGACGGCGACTACGTCGTGGTGCACGGCAAGCAGACGGCCGAGAACGGCGAGATGGTCATCGCCCTCGTCAACGGCTCCGAGGCCACGGTCAAGAAGTTCTATCGCGAGACCGGGGGCTGGATCCGCCTGCAGCCCGCGAACGCCGCCATGCAGCCGCTCCGCTATCAGGAGCGCGACGTGCTCATCCAGGGCGTGGTGGTCGGCGTCATCCGCAAGTACAACTGACCTGCCGCGTC
>DASUOW010000150.1:0-3445 GCA_036276435.1 Gemmatimonadales bacterium | reverse complement strand
GACCCGCAGCTGCACGGCCTGATCGCCCTCATGTACGGCTACCTGGGCCGCGCCGCCGATGCGCGCGCGGAGGTGCAGCAGTCGATGGCGCACGTGGACCGCTACAGCCAGCAGGGCTACAACCGGATGAACGCGGCGAAGACCGAGCTGGCCCTCGGGAACCGGGACGCGGCGATCGACCACCTCGCCAAGGTGCGCGCCACGGGCTACCACCTCACCAGAGGCTGGCTGCAGGTGGACCCGACGTTCGCCTCGCTGAAGGGCTACCCGAAGTTCGAGCAGATGCTCAAGGGCAACTGATCCATGGCCGTCCTCGACCGCTCGTGCCCCGCCTGCGCGACGCCGCTCCCCGAGTCGGCGCAGTTCTGCATGAACTGCGGCACGGCGACGCCCACCGACCCCGGCGTGCCGCCGCGCACCGCCACCACCGGCGCCATCGAGGTGGCGCAGGTGGCGAAGGCGCTGGCCGGCCGGTACAAGGTCGAGCGCGTGCTGGGCGAGGGCGGCATGGCCACGGTGTACCTCGCCGAGGACCGCAAGCACCAGCGCAAGGTGGCGGTGAAGGTGATGCGGCCCGAGCTCGCCGCCACGCTCGGGGCCGACCGGTTCCTGCGCGAGGTGTCGATCGCCGCCAAGCTGCAGCACCCGCACATCCTGCCGCTGTACGACTCCGGGGAGTCGGACGGGCTGCTGTACTACGTCATGCCGCTGGTGGAGGGCGAATCGCTGCGCGAGCGGCTGGTGCGCGAGGGCCGGCTGCCGCCGGACGAGGCGCTGCGGCTGGCGCGCGAGGTGGCGGAGGCGCTGGCCTACGCGCACAAGCGCGGGATCGTGCACCGCGACATCAAGCCGGCGAACATCCTGCTGAGCGAGGGGCACGCGCTGGTGGCCGACTTCGGCATCGCGCGGGCGGTTGACGAGGGCGGCGCCGAGTCGCTCACGAAGACCGGGCTCGCGGTGGGGACGCCGCAGTACATGGCCCCCGAGCAGGCCACCGGCGAGCGGGACGTGGACGGGCGGGCCGACGTGTACGCGACGGGCGCGGTGCTCTACGAGATGCTCGCGGGCGAGCCGCCGTTCACGGGGGCCAACGCGCGCGCCGTGCTCACGAAGAGCCTCACGGAGGCGCCGAAGTCCCTCAGCGCGGTGCGTCCCGAGGTGACGGGGGCCGTGGACACGGTGGTGCAGATGGCGCTCGCCAAGAGCGTCACCGAGCGGCACGCCACCGCCGAGGCGTTCGTCTCGGCGATCGAGTCGGCGCGGCAGGCGGCGTTCTCGTCGTCGGGGCAGGTGCCGGTGGCGCCGCGCACCGAGATGCTCGCGTCGCCGGCGGCGAAGCGAGGGCCGTTCACGTTCAGGAACCTCGCCATCGCCGGGGCGGCCGTCCTCGCGCTGGTGGCCGTGTGGGCGACGTCGCGCGGGTCGAAGGGGGAGGCCGAGGGCGCGGGTTCCGGCAAGCGCGTGGCGGTGCTCCCGTTCCAGAACCAGGGCGAGGCCACCGACGAGTACTTCGCCGACGGCATCGCGGACGAGGTGCGGGGCAAGCTCGCCGGCGTGCCCGGGCTCTCGGTGATCGCGTCCGGGAGCGCCAACCAGTACAAGGGAAGCACCAAGGCGCCCGCCGAGATCGCGAAGGAACTAGGGGCCGACTACCTCCTCACCGGGCGAGTGCGCTGGGCCACCGGGCCGGACGGGGCGCGGCGGGTGCAGGTGGTGCCCGAGCTGATGGACGCGCGCACGGGCGACGTGAGGTGGCAGCAGAGCTTCGACACGAAGCTGGACGACGTGTTCGCGGTGCAGTCGCAGATCGCGACGCGGGTGGCGAGCGCGCTTGGCATCGCGCTGGGCGGGGCGGCGGAGCAGCAGCTGGCCGAGCGGCCCACGAAGAGCATCGAGGCGTACCAGCTCTTCCTGCGGGCGCGGAACAAGACCGGCGCCGACGGGTTCCGCGAGGCGGCTCGGCTGCTGGAGCAGGCGGTGGCGATCGACTCGACGTTCGTGCAGGCGTGGTCGGACCTGTCGATCAACCTGGCACGCCTCTACGGCGGGGCGATCGATCGGACGGACATCGTGAAGGCCCGTGCCCGCGAGGCGATGGAGCGCGCGGTGGCCCTCGATCCGACGTCGGCGGCGGCGCACACGGCCGCGGCACGCTATCACATGCAGGTCGAGCCCGACCTGGAGCGCGCGCGGCTCGAGATCGAGCTTGCGCTCAAGGCCGCCCCCAACGACGTGCTGGCGCTGGGGTCGGCGGCGCTGCTCGACCAGCAGCGTGGCGACCTGGCGGCCGCGACGCTCAAGTTCGAACGCGCGAGGGAGACCGACCCGCGCTCGATGTACGTGCTCATCAACCTTGCGAACGCCTACCAGCGCGAGGGCCGGCGCAGTGACCTCGAGGACGTGCTGAGCGTCGCGCTGTCGCTGGAGCCGAGCAACCTGGAGCTGATCCAGCAGCGCGCGGAGAACCTGGCGGCGGGCGGCGACCTGCCGGGGGCTCGTGCCAGCGTGGACGCCGCGGTGCGCGCCGGCGCGTCCGCGCCGGAGATCGCGGCGCGCTTCGCGGGCATCAACGAGGTGGCGTGGCTGCTCCCCGAGACGGTGCGGTCGCTGGTGCTGCGCCTCACCCCGGCGGCCTTCGAGGGCGACCGGGCGTGGTGGGGGCAGTCGCTCGCCACGGCGGCGTGGCAGGCCGGGGACACCACGAAGGCCCGGGTGTACGCCGACTCCGGTCTCGGGGAGTCGGCAAAGCAGGCGGCCGTGGCGGATCTCGCGGTGCGACCCGCCGACGCGCAGCTGCACGCGCTGCACGGCCTCCTGCTGGCCTACCTCGGCCGCGGTTCGGAGGCGCGCGCCGCCTCGGGCCGGGCGCTCGCGGCCAAGCTCAGCGGAAACAACCGCGCCTACGTCCTCCTGAACGCCGCCCGTGTCGAGCTGGCGCTGGGTGACCCTCGCAGGGCCATTCCGTACCTCGAGGAGGCGCAGACGATCGACAAACGCTTGAACGGCAACTGGCTGTCGCTCGATCCTACGTTCGCGTCGCTCGAGGGCGAACCGGCGTTCGCGCGGCTGCTGCAGGCCAAGTAGTCCCCCGACATGGAGCGCCCAGTGGCCCCGACGGCTCGTGCTTGTCCCGCCTGCAGCAACACCCTGCCGCCCGAGGCGCAGTTCTGCATGCACTGCGGCCGGGCGACGCCCACCGACCCGGGTGTGCCGCCGCGGGTGGCCGGCACGGGCGAGATCGAGGTGGCGCAGGTGACCCGGGCGCTGGCCGGTCGCTACAGGATCGAGCGCGTGCTGGGCGAGGGCGGGATGGCGACGGTGTACCTGGCCGAAGACCAGAAGCACCAGCGCAAGGTGGCGGTGAAGGTGATGCGGCCGGAGCTCTCGGCGACGCTCGGCGCCGACCGCTTCCTGCGCGAGGTGCAGATCGCGGCCAAGCTGAGCC
>DASUOW010000149.1:0-5787 GCA_036276435.1 Gemmatimonadales bacterium | reverse complement strand
ACGGCACGCGCACCTAGTCGTTCTCCCCGCCGAGGATCCGCCCCGACAGCCAGAAGCTTCCCATCATCACGCCGCCCTGCGGCGGCACCTCCGGCAGCATGGCGGGGTCGATGACCACGTCGAGCATGCCGCCGTACGTCTCCAGCAGCGCCCAGTGGTAGGGCAGGTGGGTGAGGGCGTTCTCGAGCGTGGCGCTCTCCAGGACGTGGCCGATGAGGATGGCGTACGCCTTGGGCTGGTCGAGCATCTCGCCGTCGGCGGCGAAGAGGCCGGAGGGGATGAACGCCTTCGACGCGAACCGCCCGCCGCGCGGCGAGGCGGCGAACGCCTCGGGGGTCGGGAAGCACTCCGCCTGGTTGGCGAACGCGGCGAGCTGCACGAGGGCCGTGGCGGGCAGCTCGAGTGCGGCGTGCACGTCGGCGTCGGGCGCGTCGAACACGAACGGGTAGAGCTGCGCGTCCTCGCCGTCGCCCTCCGACATGGCAAAGGCGTGGAAGGCGCCGTCGAGGGCCGTGTGATCGTCGCGGCGGATGCGCGCGTCCACCTGCACGCGCATGGAGCTGCGGCCGCGGAAGTGCGGGTTCATGCCGAGGAGGCGGTGCTCGGGGTCCACCTGCAGCCAGAGCTCCTCGCCGGAGGGCGGGGACCAGCGGAGGTAGTCGCCGGCGGTGGCGGGCAGCGGGTCGGCGATGCTCGACACTTCCTCGGCGAGGGTGACGAAGTCGTCGCCGGAATTGACCGGGAAGCCGAGGGCGGAGAAGTGGGAGGGCATGACGGTTGGCCAACATCGCACGGCGCCGTTCAGCCCGCCAGTGCCAGCACCTCCCGCAGGTCGCCCTTGGCGTCGACGAGTCCGCCCCAGCAGTCCCCATGCGTCGCCAGGATGTCCGGCACGGTGTGCACCGTGAAGTCCGTCGGGTAGGCGGTGGCCAGCGCCTCCCACGAGAGCGGCATCGACACCGTGGCGCGCGGGTGGCGCCGGGGCGAGTAGGCGAGCACGAGGCTCTTGCCGCGCGTGTTCTGGTTCGCATCCACGAACACCTTGCCCCGCCGCTCCTTCACCGACCACGCCACCGTCACGTCGTCGGGCCGCAGCTGGCGCAGGAAGTTGGCGAGCGTCTGCGCCATCGCCCGCACCTCGTCGAACGCATAGTGCCGCTTCACCGGCAGGAACACGTGCAGGCCGGTCCTGCCGCTCGTCTTGACGAACGCCGCGAGGCTTAGCGCGTCGGCCACCTTCCGCACCTCGAACGCGATGTCGCGCACGCGATCGAACCCGCGGCGATGCAGCTCGGGCTCCGCCCCGGGCGCCTCGCGGCCGCTGTAGTCGAACGCGTCGAGGTCCACCGCGAGCACGTCGGGATAGTTGAGCCGGCTCAGGCTCAGCGCGGCGCGGCTCTCCCCGTAGTCCGTCGGCACGCCGCGCACGTCGTCGTCGTAGCTCGTGCGCGCCGACCAGACGTGATACTCCATCACTCCCTGCTGGGCCAGCCAGAGCAGCGTCGCGAGGTTGTCGATCAGGATCAGGGGCCGCGCGCGGTCGTGCTCGGTGGACCACACCTCCACCTGCTTCACGTAGGACGGCGGCTGCTCCCACACCTTCTGGTAGAACGCATCGCCCGAGAGCCCCTCGGGGCTCCGCGTGACGAACGCCGGCCGGCCGGCGGCCTGGGTCAGCATCGCGGGGGCGACACGGACGAGGTAGGCGAGCAGGTCGCGCTTCGTCACGCGCGGCTTCGCCGCCGGCCACAGCACGCGCTCGAGGTTCGTGACCCGCACGTTGTTGCGGCCCACGTGCAGGAAGTCGCCGTCCGCGGCGTCGGCCAGCTGGTCCAGGACGTCCTGCTGCTCGAAGCGTGAGGGCAGGCGCATCAAGTCACCCCGCCTTCCGGTCGCGCCGTCGGGCGGCTGTCTTCGTCTGAGTGCTGCGCGGCGGCTTGGCGCGCGACCTCGCACGCGACTCGCCGTCACGGGTGGACCGCCCGCGTGCCGCGGCGACGCTCTCGCGCAGCTTGGCGGTCAGGTCGAGCACGGTGGGCGCCTTCTTGACGCCCGCGGTGCCCTTGCCCGAGACGCTCACGCCGGCCTGCTTCGCCTCGATGAGCGACTCCAGCGCCTCGCGATAGGTGTCGGTGTGCTCGGTGGGGTCGAACGGCTTCCGCAGCAGGTCGATGAGCGTGTCGGCGAGCTCGAGCTCCTTCGTCGCCACGGGCCGGTCCGTGGCCGGTTCCTTCGCGACGTCCACCTCGTCCTGGTAGTAGAGCGTCTCGAGCAGCAGCACGCCGTCCTTCGCCCGCACCACGCAGAGTTGCTCGCGCTTGCGGAGTGCGATGCGCGCCACCGCGACCAGCTGCCGCCGCTCGAGCGCGGCGTACAGGAGCGCGTAGCTCTTCTCCGCGCGCGCCTCGGGCGCCAGCCGATACGTCGTCTCGAAGTACACGGGGTCGATCTCCCCCGCCTCGATGAACTGCTCGATGGCGACGGTGTGCAGGCTCGGCAGCGGCAGCGACTCGAAGTCCTCGTCGGTGAGCACCACGTGCTCGCCGGGCGCCACCTCGTAGCCTTTCACCACTTCGTTCCACGGTATCTCCACCTCCTCCGCCTGGCAGAAGCGCTTCTGCGAGATGCGCGATGCGTCCTTCGCGTGCAGCAGGTGGAAGCGGATGTCCTTCGCGCGCGTCGCCGTGTAGAGCTTCACCGGGATGGTGACGAGCCCGAAGCTCACCGCCCCGCTCCAGATTGCCCGTGCTGCCATGACGCGCTCCCACGCTCGGCGACAGCAATTCGTACCCGAAAGCCCGCGTTCGTTGTCCACGCGGTTGTGCACACGTTTTCCCCATGGTGTCCACCGGACCCAAGTGTGTGCGCGCGTGGTAGTTGGCGCTGGAGGTGCGACCGATGGCGCTGATCGACCAACCGCCCCCGCGCTGGCTGCCGCCGATGCTGGCGACGCTGAGCGAGGACGCGACCGCGCCGGCTCACTGGCCGGTGGAGCCCAAGTGGGACGGGGTGCGGGTCCTCGCCGTGCTGCATCCGGACGACGGCCTCAGGCTCTGGTCCCGGAACGAGACCGACTTCACGCTCACGTTCCCCGACGTCGTCGCCGAGCTCGCCGAGCGGGCGCGCGGCTACGGCATCCTCGACGGGGAAGTGGTGGCGGGGGCGCCGGGGTCGATGGGTGACTTCGGTCGGCTGCTCAAGCGGCTCGGCCGGCGCCTGCCGATGCCCGAGCGCGTGACGGGCGTGCCGGTGGCGTATCACGTGTTCGACGTGCTGTGGTGGGAGGGAAGAGACCGGCGGGGGCTGCCGTGGACGGCGCGTCGCGAGCTGCTCGCGCGCACGCTCGACTTCGGCGGGCGCGTGCGCCAGACGCCGGCGTGGACGAGCCGGCGTGCGGAGCGCCTGGCCAACCTGTGTGCGACGGGCGGCGAGGGACTCATCGCCAAGCGGCCCGATGCGCCCTACCAGAGTACGCGCTCGCGAGATTGGCTCAAGCTCAAGTGCGAGCGACAGGGCGACTTCGTGGTAGGCGGCTGGACCGCGCCCTCCGGCATGCGCACCGGGCTTGGCGCACTCCTCGTGGGGACGTGGGAGGATGGCGAGCTGCGCTACGTGGGGCGCGTGGGCACGGGATTCACCGAGCCCGAGCTCGACCGGACGGCCGCACGGCTCGCGGACCTCGCGCGCCCGCGCTCACCGTTCGTCGATCCGCCGCGTCGGCCTGCCGCGCGGTGGTGCGCGCCCGTGCTCACGTGCCGCGTGCGCTACACGGAATGGACGGACGACGGGAAGCTGCGGCATCCGAGCTTCCGGGGCTGGGTCGGGGACTGACGCCAGCAACGGCTGCCGCGATGCCAAGGCCCATCGCGGCGGCCAGCGGGGCGCCGTGCGGTCCGTCACGCCATCAAGACGCCGGCGCCGCGCGGAGGTACTGCACTGGCCATGGCCCCTTCGCGCCGAGCGCGTGGGCGGCGTGCAGCGGCCAGTACGGATCGCGCAGCAGCTCCCGCGCGAGCAGCACCAGGTCGGCCTGTCCGCTCGCGACGATGGCGTCGGCGTGGGCGGGCTCGGTGATCAGGCCGACGGCGCCGGTGGGCATGCCCGTCTCGCGCCGGATCGCCTCGGCGAACGGCACCTGATAGCCGGGCGCCGCGGGAATCTTCGCCCCGGGCACGGTGCCGCCGGAGGAGCAGTCCACCAGGTCCACGCCGAGCGGGCGGAGGCAGCGGGCGAGCTCGACGGACTGCGGCAGGTCCCAGCCGCCCTCGACCCAGTCGGTCGCCGAGATGCGCACCACGAGGGGCAGGTGCCCGGGCCACGCGGCGCGCACGGCGGCGGTGACCTCGAGCAGCAGCCGGATGCGGTTCTCGAACGAGCCGCCGTACTCGTCGGTGCGCTGGTTGCAGAGCGGCGAGAGGAACTCGTGCAGCAGGTAGCCGTGCGCCGCGTGGATCTCGACGACGTCGAACCCGGCCGCGACGCTGCGGCGCGTGGCGGCGGCGAACGCGTCGATCAGCGCGGCGATGCCGGCGTGGTCGAGGGCCGTGGGCGTCATGTCGCCGGGGTGGAACGCGATGGGGCTTGGCGCCACCGGCGTCCAGCCGCCGGCGTTAGGAGCGATCTGCCGTCCGCCCTCCCAGGGCTTGGTGGTGCTCGCCTTGCGCCCGGCGTGCGCGAGCTGGATGCCCGACGCGGCGCCCTGCGCGCGGATGAACGCGGTGCAGCGCGCGAGGAACGCGACGTGCTCGTCGCTCCAGATGCCGAGATCGGCGGGGGAGATGCGTCCCTCGGGCGTCACGGCGGCGGCCTCGGTGAACACGAGCCCGGCGCCACCCACGGCGCGGCTGCCGAGGTGCACGAGGTGCCAGTCGTCGGCGAAGCCGTCGGTGCTGGAGTACTCGCACATCGGGCTGACGGCGATGCGGTTGCGGAGGGTGACGCCGCGGAGGGTGAGCGGCGTGAAGAGCGCGGGTTGGGTGTCGGTGTCGGCGGAGGTCATACGACAACCTAGAAGCCCTCTTGCCCCGGGTGCTAGCTTCTGCGGGTCTCCGGGACCACCCAGGGACGACACGATTCTCCCGGATGGAGGTGCGTATGGCAAGGTCCACGCGCGACACCGACGACCAGCCCTGCTTTCGAGGTCACCAGTAAGCGACGACGGGGATTCCCCTCCGAGACGCGCGTGAAGCGCGGCCTCCGGGTGGTGCACGGCGACAAGGAGTTGCTTCCACGAGAGGCTCGGGCGGAACGACCCGTGCGTCTGCGGCTCCGGGAGGCGGTTTCAAGAAGTGCTGCATGAGGTCGGGCGAGCTGGATGGGGCGGATCGCCATGACTACTACAGATAGTGGAAAGGCCCGTCGGGATCCCGACGGGCCTTTGCTTTGGCACGCTCAATCGTCCTTCAACATCCTCCTCGGCGGATCCTCCAGATCATCGAACTGCCCCGACTTCGCCGCATGCAGGAAGAACCCGACGAAGATCCCCCCGAGTATCAACGCCAACGGAATGATGAACAGATACGCATTCATGCCACCCTCTCTTCCCGCCGAACCATCCGCTCCACCCGGCTCGAGCCCCAGATCACGAACCCGCTCGACACCGGCATCAGCACCGCGCAAACCAACGGGTTGACGAACCCAAGCGCCGCCGCCGAGATGGCCAGTACGTTGTAGCCGATCGACCAGGCGTGATTGAACCGGATCGCCTTGTTGCAGGCGCGAGCAGCGCGGCGGGCACCGAGCAGCGGCCTGAGCGCCGGCTCCGCGATCACCCCATCCGCCACCAGC